>JAGYOX010000001.1 GCA_018399235.1 Desulfobacterales bacterium
TCCTTCTTGATAAGCGCCTGGGCTTTTTCGATGCTGGCCTGTATGTCGATGTTTTCAATTTTCATTCGGTCCGATCCCTGTGTTATCTGATGGAAATAATATAACACAGGTTTTGAAACCGAAGTTTTTCGTCCTGTAATCAGCTCTGCTGCGTTTAAAAGTTTTAGCCTTAGTCGGTCTATCGTTGAACTTAAAAATTCCTACAAGTGGTTATCATGGCCCTTGGTTGTGAAAATATACAAAGTCTTTGAAAAAATGTGAGATTCATGATTTCTTAGAAAAACGCTGTCAAGTACTTTTTTTGATTTTTTTAAATTTTTGCTGAATAGTTACGAAAAAACAAGCATTAGATTCACTCGTTTTTTATATAGTCAGTATATTAAATAAAATCTTTTCTTGAAAGATAAAGTTCAGGTAACGGCTATTAAGCTCCAGTTAGGCGTTAATCTTTTGCACTACTTATAGCCAAACACATTGTGGATTTTCTTTGCTTTTGCGCAGGAACATTATGTTGTATTCTATTTATTTATCTTTATTGTATAAATTTAAGAACATCCGGACAATGATTTGATTTTCAAGGATAGAAAAATAAAAAATAGATCTGAAGAAAAAATACAAATATATCAATATGAGATAATAAAAACTCCGGTTCGAATCCGGATGCCGCCTCCAATTCAAATAGTCTGCAAGGGTCCTATCGTTTTTTAAATACGAAGTTTAAAGGAAGTCTCCCATTCTCTTTTTTCAAAAGCTGTTTTGCCGCACGGACCCCTTCATCGTCTCCCTGTCTTTTAAATGCCCCTATCAGGTTAGAAAAAATTTGTTTGCGGGTTGGAAGCGGTAACGATTCAATATCCTCTTTCACTCTGTAAATCGAAATTTTAGGCCCTTTGCCCGTAAATGTTTTTATATGCTCCTGAGATTGAATCAGCTGATAGTAGTTTTGAAGGTAGGTACATAGGCCGGGATGTTGCGTAACTACAACATCTTTAAAATATCTATCATAAATCATACTTGAAATTACAACATAAGTGTCTTTATAAAAACCATACCTGCCATTTTCCATAAGCGAAATGTTGCCCGGCCCTGTTGATCTTATATAAACTTTAAACCGTTTATTATCTTTATAATATTTATCAACAAAGTAAAAATTAAAGCCTTTTAATAGAATATCATTTGTAAAATGGTTTGTTATTGTGCTGGAAAAATTGGCAAGCGTTACAGTTTTGTTCGATGAAAAGACCCTGGGCAAATAATGCTGGATGTGCCCATCCAGAAGTATAGAAGCGTTTTTCGGAATATTTTCCTGTATCCATTTACTTGCGATTATTCTTGTGTCTTGTTCTGCCGTTGTTCGTGTTTCAAATGACGTCAGAATATTATCTTTATGAAGGCCGATGTAATAGAATGTAAAAACAATAAGCATGGCTATCTGCAAGTAGGCATATTTATTGGCATTTATTTTTGGCCATTTTAGTTTCCGCTTGGAAAGAACAGGAAAAAACTCAGGTTGGAAAATATTCAGGATAAAAATTACAGTAAAAAACAGGATAAATGGATATACAGGTCTTAACCACCAACCGCTTATATGCATGCTGGTGATAAACACGGCACAATATGCACCGATATAAATAAAGGGAAAGATAAGATTTTTGAGTTTAAAAATCGATAAAAATGCCAGAAAAAAACAAGCAAGAATGGCAACCACGCCTGACTGGCGTGTAATTAGGGACCATAAGGCTACAATCCTGTCATTTATATTAAACAGATAAGCCTTGCCAACATGAAAGTATTCTCCGGAACCTATCTCGGAAAAATGAGAGGTTGCTGTTTGATAACCTTTTGGATCTAAAAACGTATAAGGCATAAGTATGAATACAAGCAGTGGACAAAGAACCAAAAAATAACCGGCATATCTTTTTGGATATTTTTTTGTAAATATATCATGCAGGAGTTGGGCAAAGAAAACCGGGAGAAAAGCAATCGCTGTTACCTTAGATGCGAAAGCCGCGGAACAAAAAAGAACACCAAGAAAAAAATTAAAAAACGTTTTTTCCTTAAAGCAGCTGTAAAAAATAGTCAGGCATAGAAATAGGTATATGAAATTTTCGACTTTGATATAGTTATCCATGGCATCCGGAAGAAGCATGGCCATTACAAAAAAAAGCACTGCTCCGATTTTGGAATGAAACCGGCGGCTAATAATGTAGGCCAAAAATAGAGTTCCAGAGATATATGCCAGATTAAAGAGCAGGTAAGCCGGAATATAAAAGATTGCATCATTGGAAAACAAAAATGATACAAATTCAGCCTTTGAGGCAACTAAGCCGAATAAAGAATAGGCGAAGTACATACCAAAATACAGAAAGGATAGGATGTACATGGGAAGGGCATGGTAAACAAACCAACGGGGGTTGAAATCGTAATCCAGAAAACCAACAGCAGGGACGACTATTTTCTCTTCGTCAATATTCCAAGTTGAATAGTTGAAGGCCGGCCATGAAGCATATAAATATAGCCCCAATACCCCGAGAACAATGACTGAATATAGAAGAAATTTTTTAGTCATTAAGTTTTTCAAATAGAGCTTTTTTTCATTTTTTATTGTATTGTTCATTTCTATCAGTTCAAGCTTTCAGGCAATACCAATAACTTCTTTTACCATTTGCTGCCAAATATTCTTAACAAATGCCGAGGCTTCTTGTCAGCAGTTTTTTCCCTAATTCTTTTCAATAGAGTAATTTTAATCATAATTGAATAATACCAATGGCCATAAAATTTGTTGATGGAAAGTTCACATTAAGATAAAGTTTTTTCCAAACCTTTTTGTCAAATCAGGAGGCATGGCAATGAAAAGACGAATTGCCGAAGTTCTCACGTTGGCTTTGTCCATCATCTTTTTTTTCTCAAGCACCATTCTGGCCGAAGGTGATATCCATACCGCCTTAACAGAATCTCCTAAAATCCCTACAAACCCACCGGACCGAATGGCTGTTGCCGATGCGTTAATGGAGGAAAAAGGTCTGGAGGGCTATAAAAAAGCCTTTGAAATCTATCGGTCGTTGGCTGCAAGGCATCCGCAGTGTTTTGAAGTTCATTGGAAATGCGCCAAGGCGTGCCGGAAGTACGGGTATAAAGCCCAAAGACTGGGAATTGATAACTGGAAAGATATTTGTGCGGAATATGGGAAAAAGGGCATGGGATATGCGGAAACCGCGATCCGCTTGAATCCTGAAAAGCCCCATGGCTATTTATTCTATGCGGTCAATGTGGGCACTTACGCGGATGGCGTAAGTATAATTACCGCTTTAAGGGAGGGCCTCAAGGACAAAACCCTCAATAACCTGCAAAAAGCCTATGAAATTGATAAAACCCTGGAAAAAGGGGGACCTATACTTTGTCTCGGCCGATTCTGGCACAAGGTGCCCTGGCCATACAGGGACAGGGACAAGGCGCTTGCCTATTACAGGGAATATCAGCGAAGCCCGTTTTTCGGGAAACGGATCGAAGGCCATGTATTTCTGGCCGAACTGTTAATCGAAAAAAAGGATCGGAGGCATAAAAACGAAGCCAAGGAGCTTTTGGAAACCGCCCTTAACCAAGCTGAAGAGTCCTACTGGCGGAAGCAGGTGAGGGAGTTGTTGGATGAAATCTAGCCCACTCTCCCAACCAGAATGACCCGCAGGTCCATCACATTGGTGCCGGTAGGCCCGGTCATCAGCAACTCACCGGTTTGTTTGAAAAAGTTGTAGCTGTCGTTGTTTTTGAGATGGGTGTAAGGAGAAATCCCGGCCTGTTCCGCTTTTTGCACCGTTTCTGAGTCCACCACAGCGCCGGCCGCATCCGTCGGTCCATCGGTGCCGTCGGTCCCCCCGCTTAATACAACCATGGCCTGTTCATCCTTGATATCTATGGCGGCTGCCAGGGCAAACTCCTGGTTCCTTCCGCCGAGCCCGTATCCTGAAATTTTTACTGTCGTCTCTCCGCCTGAAAGCAGGCATGCCGGCGGGGAGGTTGGATTTCCGGAATTCCGGATTTCTCTGGCAATGGCCGTGTGGACGTTTGCCGCGTCTTTTGTTTCCCCCTGTATCATGGAAGACAGGATCAGCGTATGATAACCCATAGCCTCAGCTGTCTTTCGGGCCTGTTCCAGTGCGGCAAGGTTGCTTCCAATGATAAAATTGAAAGTTTGGACAAAAACAGCCGTATCCGGCTTCGGGGTTTCCTCAATACCGCCGGATGCGCCTGCCGCCATGTGGTTTAAAACGGATTCGGGGATAAGGTTTTGAAGGCTGTAGGCTTCAATAATCCCCATGCCGTCCGAAAACGTGCCGGCGTCCGGAACCGTCGGGCCGGAGGCGATAACATCAAGCCTGTCGCCAACAACATCGGATAGAATCAGGGTGATCACCGTGGCCGGAGAGGCGCGCCGGGCCAACCGTCCGCCTTTAATGGCGGACATGTGTTTGCGGATGGCGTTTATTTCATCAATCCCCGCGCCGCAGGCCAGCAATGTCTGGATGGTTTTTTGTTTGTCGGATAGCGTCAGCCCATCTGCCGGCAGCGGAAGCAGGGCGGACCCGCCGCCGGAGAGCAGGCAGATAACAAGGTCTTTTTCAGAGGCATGATCCGCAATTTTAAGGATCTGTTCGGCGCCTCTCAACCCATTATGATCCGGTACAGGGTGGCCCGCCTCGATCAGGCGGATGTATTCAAGCGGACGGGTATGTCCGTATTTAACGGTAACCGCCCCCTCCGTGATTCGGCCTTTAAGCAAGCATTCCAGGCCGGCGGCCATGTCTGCGGACGCTTTTCCCGCCCCGATGACGTACACATGATTGACGGCAGCCAGGTCGAAAGATTGGTCATGGATTTGAAGATGATTGCCGATGCGGCGGCAGGCATTTAAAACAGCGGCTTCTGCATTTACCGCATCGACGCCCGCTTTGAAGATGGATAGGGCATCCTGCCGAAGCCTTGAAAGGGATGCGTTGTCCTTCGACATGAAAGACCAAATGCACTATTTGGATTCAGCAGCGGCTGTTTTATTCTCTTCAGCAGGCGCGGAATTCGATTCAGCAGCTGTTGTGGGCTGATTTTCGGGGGTTTCTGTTGATTTTTTCTTGTTTTTGGGCTTTTTTTTCTTCAAGCACTTCTTGTCTTTACGGACGAATGCGCAAAGCTTTGGATTGTAATACTCCTTGCAGTTTAAAGGATTATACAACGGGCATTCCGGATGTTTTTGTGACATATGCCAACTTCCCCTTTATTCCTCATTCCTAGTGCCCATCCATAAATGGCTAATTTGCCCAATTTCTGTGTCAGGCTCAAATTTTAATCCTCAAAATACTTCGAGTATTCCTGCGGTTAAAATTTTCGCCTTCCTTGAACTTGGACAAATTATCTTATTTATGGACGGACACTTCCTAATGGATTTTTTATAAAATTTTTTAATATATAACATAAACGGTAAAATTTCACAAGTAGCATCAGAAAATAGGCCATCATAAAATGAACAGGCCCTGGAAATCTTTTTGACAATTGAGCGTCTGAATGTAATAACATCCTAAATTTAGAAGAGTGGTTTCCAAAGAACGCCGGGAGTTGTGTCTGTATGCAGGAATATGAGGAACTAAAATCTAATCTTCAGGGGGTTAACCAGACCCTTTGTGAATTAATGGGGCAGGCCAAAACGGTTCCGGCGGCGTCGGATCAAATTTTTGATGAATGGGAGACCGCCTGCCATAAGATCGCCGGGCAGCTTGAAGACGACCTGGTGCGGGTGGCCGTGGTGGGTGCCATAAAATCCGGCAAGTCCACCATGATAAACGCGATGTTGAGCGGTGATTTTTTAAAGCGCGGGGCCGGTGTGGTCACCTCCATGGTCACCCGGTTAAGGCGTGGGCCGCAAAATAGGGCGCAGCTGTATTTCAAATCCTGGGACGAGGTCAATAGCGATATTCAAAGGGCGCTTGTGTTGTTTCCGTCTTCGGACTGGCGTAGCCTGAAGGATTCGTTTGATATCCGCCGGGAGACCGATCGGCAGGAACTGGAAGCCGCGCTTAAGAATCTTTCCACCCGGGACTTGATCACCAATGATACACGGAATTTAAACAGCCTTTTGCTTTTATCCTATCTGGAAGGCTATGAACGGGTTAAAGATATTATCGGTGAGGACAATGTTATAAAAGAGTTTACCGGCGGGCAATTTGCCGCCCACCAGGAGTTTTCAGGCAACGACACGCTGGCCTTTTATCTGAAGGATATCGCCCTTGAGGTGGATTCAGAAAACATTATACCCAATATTGAGATCGCCGACTGCCAGGGCAGCGACTCTCCCAATCCCTTACATCTCGCCATGATTCAGGACTATCTGCTCTCCGCCAACCTGCTAATATATGTAATCAGCAGCCGCACCGGCATTCGCCAGGCGGATATCAATTTTCTTTCCATGCTCCGCCGGATGGGATTTATTGAACAGATCGTTTTTGTTATTAATTTTGACTTTAATGAGCATGACTCCCCCGATGATTTGAACCGGCTAATCGCCAGAATCAAAGAAGACCTCCGGATGGTCCGGAAAACTCCGCAGATCTATACGTTTTCCTCCTTGTTCAGCCTGTTTAAGTCTATCGCCGGGGAGCTTTCCGACAAGGACAGTCAGCGGTTTGACCTATGGAAAAAGGAACAGGAGCTGGTATCGTTTTCCGAATCCGAGGAAGAAAGATTCATGCGCGCCTTCCATGAGATCGTCACGAGCCAGCGCTATTCGATCCTGTTTAAAGCCCCGGTGGAGCGGCTTCAAATGATTACCAACGGCATATTGAAATGGTGCCGGATGAATCGGGATGTGCTGGGTAAAGGTTCGGAAGAATCCGCCCAGCTGATAAAGAAAATAAAGGCCGAGCAGAAACGGCTCAACCGGGTGCAGTCCATGATCAAGAGTACGGTTGAGGGAACCCTCCAGCAGATCAAGCGGGATCTTAAAAAAGATGTGGATGGCTACCTGGACCCGAAGTATGGCGAATTGGTCGCCCCGATCATTGAGTTTGTTAAAAACTATTCCATCTCAGCGGAGCGATACTCAGAGCAGCTGGCCGGCGGCCGGTTCTCTGATGCATTATATGCGGTATTTCAGGAATTTACTCATGAGCTGGACGCATACATGGCCGAAACGATCAACCCGAAAATATTTCATTTCATCAAAACCGAAGAGGACCGGATCAAAGAGTATTTTGAATCAATTACCGGCCCCTATGAGGCAATGGTCAATGACGCCATGGCCCAATACAACGCCGTGTTAAACAATCTGGGGCTGGAAACGGTTGATGAAAACTCTCATGAAATATCCTTGCCGGATTTTCAGGCCCTTAAAAGGCAGCATGGCCTTGAACTCCCGCCGGCCGCCACCACCATGAATTACAGCAAGGCGATAAAGACCGAGGCGGTCATGCGTTTTGGCATGTATAATCTGGCCAACCGGCTCAGGCGCCTTTTCCGCCGGCCTGCGGGCAATTCGGTAAAAGAGGGGCATGCGGCGCTCAAGACAGCGGTAAAGCGGCTGAAGCGGGAGACCGAGGAGGGCATCTCGTTTCAGTTTAAAAATTACAAGGAAAACATTAAATTTCAGTATCTATTCACATTGGTGGATGCGGTTTCAGCACAGCTGTATGAGGAGATCATGAACCGGTTTCATGATTTTACCAATGGGCTGGTGGAGTTAAGCGAGTTTGCGGGAAAGCATCAGCTGGATGGCACGCATCTGGTCAACCAGTTGAATGATATGGCTTCAGTGGCCGTAGAGCTTGAAGGCCGGCTCAAGGAGATTGCGTTGGAGGTTAAAGGCACTGAGGGAAAAAGGCACTAAGGCACTGAGGCACTAAGGCACTGAGGCACTATGCGATGTAGCGGCGGGCTTTAGCCCGCCATTCGCAGAGGCGTTCGGGTGGTAAAAATCGCATCCGCTGGAAGGCTAAAGCCTTCCGCTACATAGGTTTCACAAATTTCGATAAACAGATTGGGAACTGGCGGATGCACTTTTCTTATCCGCCCTACAGGGCTTAACCATAAACCTTATACCTTATACCTTGCACCTTGGGTTACCCGGAAGGAGGCAAAATGGCGAAAAAATCAACCCGGATAGTTGCCGTGGCTAATGAGAAGGGCGGGGTCGGTAAAACAGCCATGGTGATCAATCTCGGGGCGGCTTTGGTAAAAGACGGCAAAACCGTTCTGATCGTGGACATGGACCCCCAGCATAATGCAACGAGCGGGCTGGGTATAGATGTTACGGATGAAATGGCCAGTGTCTATGATTTAATCAGCGATGAGGGCGGGGGGGCGGTTGATGATGTTCTCTGGTCGACCAAATGGCCTGGACTGGATGTTATCGCCTCGCATCCGGATCTGGCCGGGGCTGAAGTCGAACTGGTTGATGCAGAAGAGCGGGAGGACAGATTAAAAAATGCGATTCAACCCCTAATCGATAAATACGATGTTGTCATCCTGGATACACCGCCAAGCCTCTCTCTTTTGACAATCAATGTATTTTCCTGCGCAAACGAAGTGCTGGTGCCGTGCCAAACCCATCCCTATTCGTTCAACGCCCTTGAAGACCTTTTCGATACCATTGGAGCAGTTCAGGAAGGAATCAACCCGGAGCTAAAGATCACCGGGCTGGTCCCCACGTTTTTTGATCAGCGTCTCCGGGTGTGCCGGGACATCATGGAGCGGCTAAAGACCGATGAACGTTACCAGGGTTTGCTTTTTAATACGATTATCCGTTCCAACATCACCATCGCGGCCAGCGCGGAGACTGGAAAACCTGTCGTGTTCTATCGCACGGGGAGTTTCGGCGCCAAGGATTATACCAGCCTTGCCCGGGAATTCATGATGGCAAAGTAAAGAGCGATTTATTCCGCTGGCGCGGCATTTTTGCAGAAAGGAACTTTTGCGACAGGTTAAAGGCACTAAGGCACTGAGGCACTGAGCTTTTGATTTTTTAACCCAATACCCAATACCTAATACCCGAAGTTCCTTGGAAGTGTTCCCCCCGGGCCGCGGGGACCGAGCCTAAAAGTAACTTTTACTGTATGCTTGAAGGCACTGAGACGATTCATCCAATTTTGTCATTTCGAGCGGCAGCGAGAAATCTTTAACAAACAAGATTCCTCGTCGCTTTCGCTCCTCGGAATGACAGAGAGTTAAGCTTTTGGAATAATAATATATATTTCCAAGTTATTTAGAAGTCATTTTTTATATTGCATTGGGATTTTTCATGCAGTAATCTATGACTGATATGTCAGTCAGTTAACTTTCAAAGGGTGGTGGCCTATGGAGGGTGAGCCAAGGACGCGCGAGGCTCTGGTTCAGGCGGCGGTTAACATATTTCAGCAAAAAGGGTTTCAGATGACCCGGGTTTCGGATATTGTTGCGGCCGCCGGAGTGTCTCAGGGCACGTTTTATAATTATTTCCGGTCCAAGGAAATCATTTTCCGCGAGATATGCAACGATTTCATGGAGCAGGTCCGGGAACGCTTTGTTGAACGGACCGAGCACATGTTTGACGGCGAAACCTCTGATGAGGTCAGAACAAACCTGCATACCGTTATTCGGGATGTCTTTGCCATCTATCAGGAAAATCTGGCGGTGGCTGAACTGCTTTTCCGTGAGGGAATCGGAAACGGAGGGCTCTTTAAAGAGATCTATGAGGGTATTCTGAATCTGTTTTTGGAGCTGATTCGGGAGCAGGTTGAAAAAGGGATTGAAAAAGGATTTCTTGACATTGATGATCCGGAGATGGCTTCTGTATTTCTGTTCGGCCTGTTTGAACGGGCGTTATTCTATTATTTGTTGGTCCGGAAGGAGATGGACTCGGATAAATTGGAAAACGGACTGGCGGATTTTATATTAAAGGGCCTTTCCTTTAAAGAATGACGGCCTTATCCCTTCATCGCCGCTTCGCATATATCCCGAACCGTTGGAATCGAAAACCCTCGTCGTTTCAGAAAGCTATAGATTTTCCGGCGGCATTCCATTTCCTGCAAATCTTGCCAGTTTTCCAGTTTTGGGGCAATTGCGGCCCATGCGGCGGCATGCTCATCATAGTTGGTTAATGCGTCTTCAATAATATCTTCGCTGATTCCTTTTTGTTTTAATTCATAGGTTAGGCCGAATATGCCGCGGGGACGATGCCTGAGGCGGTTTTCAACCCAGAGACGGGCGAATTCGGTGTCGTTTATATATTCATAGGATTCAAGCCGTTGAATGGCATTTTCAACCGCTTCCGGTGAAAATCCTTTATTATTCAAGTATTGATCGATTTCCTGGCGGCTGCGCGGCCTGATGGCAAGATAGGAAACCGCCCGTTGAAAGGCTTTGTCTTTCTCGTTCAGGTATTTTAGCTCATCTATTCGGGACTGGGAGATGGAATCGCCTTTTTTAAGGCTGCCAGCCTCCCAGAGGGGAAGGGAAAAGCTATATCCCCCATTGATATAAACATTGACCCGGTCTTTTCGGTTTTTCTGAAGCTCAATCGCGGTAATGATATTATTCATAGTTACTAGAACTTTGTCGATTCTGTGATTGCGTAAGGATCTTCAAACGTGTCCGGTTCAGGCGGCTCTTCTTCAGTATGGTAGTAATAGAGGGGTTTGGATGAATCCTCGATAACCGATTCCCGATCATACTCGATATTGGCCAGTTCGTTCAATGCTTTCCTTATTTCCCGGGTGCCTTCTTCATAGACCCGGTTGACTTTTATGTATTCCTCTTTAACCTTATATAAGGGAAACCGGCCGTTGGACTTTTGAAGATACGCATAGACAAGGTCCCGCACAGCCTGCCAGCTGTCTCGCCGGGTCTGCGTATCAAGAGAAATCAACTGATCGATATTTTTCAAGTAGTTTCGGTGAAACGCCGAATGAATATAGCGCATGGGCATTATCATCCAGAAAATCAGGAACAGGATCACAACACCGACACCGCCGGTTAATGCCACCGGATCGATTAACCCTCCGAATATTCCGGCACTCAATCCGCCAAAAACCGCCGCCCCTCCTGCCAGGATACCGATGAGAAATCCTAACAGACCGAATTTGAGACGGAATCTGCGGAGCCGGGTTCGGTAGCTTAAAAGGGCTTCGAGAAAATGGTTCAGGCGTTCCGCATGGGTTTCAACAAATGTCGCCATATTGTCCAGCCGATGCCTGGGCGCCTGCAGGACAGCGGTTTTTAGCTGTTTGCGCTGGTTTTCCAATAGATATAAAAAGTTATAACTTTCATCGGTCTGATAACCACGATTCTGAGCGGCCCTTGAGGAATAGGTGAGATGGATCGGCGGAATATCTTTTCGGCCGGTAATCTGTGAGAGGTTCCAGCAAAGGGTGCCATAGACCTGAAGCAGATCGTTCAAGGAGGCGCATTCGTCAATCCGGTTCAATATATACAGAACCCGGTCTTCATAGGTTCGTCTGGCAATGGTTTCCCTGAGGCTGGTATGCGCCTCCCTGACCGTTCCAGCTTTATGGGGGTCGAAAAGGACCAGAACCAGGTCAGCCAGATGGGCCAGGTCACCGATAATTTCCTGGTAGTTATACCCCCGGTCCCGTTCCGTGACACTGTCAAGCATGCCGGGCGTATCGATTAGGGCCAGGTTTTTTAAAAACGGGGAGTTGACTTTTTTCAGTCGGAAATGGGCCGCAAATCGCTGCCCATGTTTTTTAAGGATCTCAAAAGGATATTCCGGGTCATTGAGTAGAAATTTTCCGTCGCGCTGCTCCGTGGTCCGTATGTCTTCCGTATCAGGAACCGTCCCGTCGTATGTGATAATCGTAAACGAGTCATCCGTGGGGGCCTGGCCGATTGCCTGAATATCAGCCCCCAGAAATTCATTGATCAACGTGGATTTGCCGGATGAATAGTTGCCAAGTACCAGCACCATGGGCCGCCATTTGATCGTTGTTTCCAGAGGGACGTCACTGTATCCGTATTCCTGGGCGATCCTTGACAACTGGGTCTCCACCATGGAAACCATTTCAGCGCGCAGCGAATTGATATAGTTTTCCTGATACATCCGTTATCTCCTCTTTGTGTTCAAGCTTTTGGCCTCGCCTTTTTACGCATGCGGGATACCATGCCCATCAACAGATCGGCGATTTCTGCCGGTGAAAGTATGTAATTGGCGGCATCAAGCTTGATCGCGGATTCCGGCATGCCAAAGACTATTGAGGTTTCCCGGTTCTGCACCATGGTCTGCGCCCCGCATCGCTTCATCTCCTTTAAACCCGAGGCCCCGTCATTTCCCATGCCGGTGAGCAGTATGCCTGCGGCTCGGGTGCCATAACACTTAGCCACAGACATAAACAAATGGGAGGCCGGCCGTTTCAGTTGCCCTTGGCTGCCGAATTTTGTGATAAGAACTTTTCCATCCTTAGAAATAGCCATATTGCTTTCCTCAGGGGCAAAATATACATGGCCGGGAAGCAGTGCGTCTCCAGTTTTAGCAATCTTGAGATTAAGTCGGGTTTCACCGCTGAGCCATTTCAACATGCCCGGCAGAAAGCCGGTGGTAATATGCTGAACCACAACAATTGGCACCGGGAAATCTGACGGCAGCTCCCTGAAAATCTCTTGAAGCACCGGCGGGCCTCCGGTTGAGGCCCCTATGGCGATGACATCAATGTTAGTCAGATTTTTTGTTTTAAGGATTTGAGACGAAGGTCCTGCGGGTTGTTTTCTCGGCTTTGGGGGAACCCGCCGCACCACCTTGACCTCTGCCATCAGTTTAATCATGCGAAGGAGTTTCTCCATAAACGGTTTGGTTTCAGGATTACCAAGTCCCGGCGGCTTTTGGGCCACGGCGACTGCTCCGGCCTGCATGGCTTTAAAAATATTTTGGGTCTGTTCAGGGGCAACCAGGGAGCTGTAAATGATGATAGGTAACGGTCGGGTTTCCATGATCATTCGAGTTGCTTTGTACCCATCCATACCGGGCATGTGGATATCCATAATTACTACATCCGGTATGGCGGATTCAACCAGCTTAATCGCCTCGTTACCGTTTTGGGCGGCTCCGACCAGCCGCAGATCCGGATCCTGGTCGATGATATACTTAATGTATTCTCTTGCCGTTAAAGAGTCATCAACAATAAGGACATTGATCATAAGGACGTTCCGATGGTCAGGTTGCGACCATTTTGCTTGGCCTGGTAGAGGCTTTGGTCGGCCGCATTGATCAAATCCTCGGCGGTTAAACCCTTTGAAGGAGTTTTATCACAAACGGCTGCAATGCCAAAGCTGGAGGTGATTTGGATCGTACCCTTGTCTGTTTTGGTCTCCAGTTTTTCGATCAGTCCTCGAAAACGCTCAGCCGCTGCCTTGGCGCCATCCAAACCCGTCTCCGGCAGGACAAGGATAAACTCCTCACCCCCGTAACGGGCAATCCAGTCCAAGTCCTTGCGTAACGCGCGGCTTAGGCAGTTCGCAAACGATTTTAAAACCATATCGCCGGTTTGATGCCCATACTGATCGTTGACGGTTTTGAAGTGATCGATATCGCTGATCACAATCGAGAGGGGGGAGGCGTAACGCTGGGCCCGTTTGAACGCCTTGGGCAGGTTTTCATTTAAATATCCCCGGTTAAAGACCCGCGTCAAGGGGTCTGTGATGGATAAAAGGGCGATTTCCTTGTTTCGCTGCTTCAGGGAGGATTCCAGCGAAATGATGCGCTCCGCGGTTGTCAACCGGGCGATCAGTTCGGCATTATCCACCGGCTTGGTCAGGTAATCATCCGCGCCTGCCTCCAACCCCTCGATAATATCATTTTTGGAGTTTTTGGCTGTCAACAGGATAATATATACATACCCGCCGAACTCATGCTTTCTGATGGCGTGGCATAATTCCGAGCCGTCCATTTCTGGCATCATCCAGTCGGTAATGACAATGGAAATCGGTCGATTCAATAACATCGTCATGGCTTCCAGCCCGTTTTTGGCCATGGCCACCTGATAACCGTGATTTTCCAGCATCAGCTTGAACTTCAGGGCCTGTGTCTGGCTGTCTTCAACCAGCAGGATTTCAAGCGGTTTTTTTAGCATGAAGGAATACTTTCTAAAAAACTTAATAATATATATTTATTCCATAAGGTTAAAAAGCTAACTTTCCGAGGACCTTTTTTTTGTCATTCCGAGGAACGAAAGTGACGAGGAATCTTGTTTATAAAGATTTCTCGCTAACGCTCGAAATGACAAGTGCCTGACACTAATGATTCAGTACCCTAAATAAACCTTAAACCTTACACCCAACACCCTAAACCCTAAACCCTAAACCCTAAACCCTAAACCCTAAACCCTACACCTTACACCCTAAACCTTACACCTTACACCCTAAACCTAAACCCTAAACCCTAAACCTTACACCTTACACCTTACACCCTAAACCTTACACCCTAAACCCAATACCTAAAACCCATTCATATAAGCCGGTCAAGGACTTCAAGAAGATTGCTTTGGTCGAAACTGCTTTTGACGATGTAGGCGTCAGCTCCGGCTTCTAATCCCCGTTCGCGATTTTTTGCCGAATCTAGGGTAGTTACCAGAATTATTGGCAGCGCGGCAAGAGATTTATCCGCCCGAATGCCGGCAGTGAGCTCGAACCCATCCATTCGAGGCATTTCAACATCAGATATCACCGCATCAAAACCCTCGGATTTAAGCCGGGATAAACCGTCTGTCCCGTCAATCGCTGTTTTTACTTGATATCCCGAGGCTTCGAGAATGTTTTTCAAAAGCGTTCGGGAGGTGAATGAATCTTCAACAATCAAAACGGATTTTGGCCTTTCGGCATGCTCGGAATCGTCCGTAGCCGGCTGGTCGATCGATAAGGATTGACCGGAGGCAGTTTCTATAACTTCCTTGACATTCAGTATCGGCACCACCTGCCCCGTAACAAGGATCGTGGCGCCTGCAATATGCCGTACCTTTTTTAGCTGTTTACCCAAAGGCTTGACCAGAACTTCCTGCTCGTTGATGACCGCATCAACGCAGAAGGCGATCTGCGTTGCCCCGTTCTCCATAATGACTGCCGGTATTGCTTTTTTTTCAAAACGCTTGTTTCTGAGTTTTGATTTTGGCAGGCCCAGAACATCTGTCAGATAAACCAGGGGCAGGGGGCGGCCGTTAAATGAGATAATCGTCTGGTTTTCTGCGGTTTTGATGGTTTCCGGCCGGATTTTCAGGCTGTGGCGCACTTGCGCGGTCGGCAGAATGAACAAAAGCCCGGAAATTTTAATCAATACACCCCGAAATGTGGCCAGGGTCACCGGCAGTTTGATGGTAAAAACCGTGCCCCGACCGGGTTCGGAGTATATGCGCATCCGGCCGCCAAGATGATCCAGCGAGTCCTTTATGATTGACATGCCCAAGCCCCGCCCGGAAATTTCAGTGATCATGGCGCTGCTCGATATGCCTGAATTAAAAATCAGGTTTAATGCGTCTTCCCCTGATAGAGCCGCCGCATCGTCAGCAGAAATCATTCCTTTTTTGACTGCATCGGCTTTAATGGCTTCAATATTTATTCCTTCTCCATCGTCGGCAACCTCAAGGTTTACTTGGTTGCTTTCCGGCTGGGAAACCGTGACCCGGATGGTACCCATGGCCGGTTTTCCCTGAGACCTTCGAATTTCAGGGGATTCAATGCCGTGGTCGACGGCATTTCTCAACAGGTGCGTGAGGGGATCTTTCATGCCCTCAAGAATGCGTTTGTCGATTTCAACGGTTTCGCCGGCAGTTTTCAGATCAACGGATTTTCCCCGGTCTTTGGCGATTTCCCGTACCATACGGGGAAAAACGGTGAAAAGGGTTGAAAACGGCATTAGCGAGGTTTTTTTGGTTTCATCCAGCAGATCATCAATCAACCCGCTGAAGTTTCGATTGCTTTTTTCAAGGGTCGCTGCGGTTTGCTTCATCTGCTGGTCGGCGTCATGGATAAAATCCTGGGTGTCCTCAATGAACTCGATCGTTCGATCAATTGCCAATTCAGGATCTTGTAGGTTTTGATGCCTGCGGAAGTCCTTCTGAAAGTGTTCCCATTTTTGTTTCCAGTCCTGAAAAGAATTATTCAGGTGCTGTATTCGGTTTAAGTGCTGAGAGGCCGATTGTTTAACCGGAATCAGCTCCTCTGTTTTTAAGAGCAGGGCGTCCAGCTTATCGGTCGGAATCCGGACGGATGAGGCAAATAGCGGCTTGGTGGTCTGTTTTTGCGTATCCAGATGTTTTTCCGGGACTTTATCGGATGCATCCTCAGTGGGCTTTTCTTCGGGGCGGGTGCGTGACGTAACATCCGTTAAAGATTGAACCATGTCTTTGATATCCCGCGAGATCTCTTCAGCGTCCGCCTCCGGTGCGACGGATTTTTCAATGAGCTGGGTGGCGGCATAGAGCGCATCAAAAAGATCGACGGAAAAGGCGAGGGTCTGATCTTTAATTGAGGCAAAGATGCTCTCCATTTCCTGGCAGAGCGATTCGATTACCGGAAGGTTGACCGAGCGGGCGGCGCCCTTTAAGCTATGGGCTTCCCTGAAGACGGACTCTAAAATCTCTTCCGGCAGTTCGCCTTCGTCCATATCTTTTTCAAGACTGGACAATCCGGAATAGAGTGCCTCGATGCGTTCCCGGGTCTCATCTTGAAATGCTGCGAGCAGCTGTTTCTGTATTTCGTTTTCGTCCATGTGGAAAAAGGTTTAGGGTATAAGGTTTAAGGTAAAAGGTCCAAGGTAAAAGGTTTAAGGTATAAGGTTCAAGGTAAAAGGTTTAAGGTTTAGGGTATAAGGTTTTTAGCTATTCAACGAAATTTGTATGGCCAATGTAGCGGAAGGCTTTAGCCTTCCAGAAGATCCCGGCTGCGGTCGCATCATACTTTGTAAATTGACGTAATATCCCGCATGGTTTGGGCCAGATCCTCGAGCCCCTTGATCGCGTCTTCCAGTTGCTTAACCCCTTCCAAATTCTGCTGGGTCGCATCATTGATGCTCTCCATAGCCTCTGATAACTGATCAATCCCTGACTGCTGCTGTTGGTTTGAAGCGGTTATCTGAGAGGCGGCATCCGAGGATTCATTAACCTGGAGTTCCAGACGATCGATGGCATTTCCAGCCTGTTCGGCCAGCTCAATGGCCTCCTCTACCGTTTTAGTCCCGCGTTCCGTGGCCATAACTGCGGCGCTGGTGGCCTTCTGAATATCATTCAAAATCGCCCGAACCTGGTTTGTCGCCTCCTTGGACTGGTCGGCCAGGGATTTTACCTCCTGGGCGACCACGGCGAATCCTTTGCCTTGCTCCCCGGCCTTGGCCGCTTCGATTGAGGCATTAACCGATAGAATATTGGATTGATCGGCAATATCAGTAACCGTATTGATAATCTCTTCAATGCTTTTGCTCTGCTCACTGAGTTTGACCGTACTTTCAGCGATATAGGTCATTTCCTCCTTGATGCGGTTGATGCCGGCCATTGTATTTTCAGTGGCCTGCTTGCCGGCAATGGAAATTTTAGTCGTATTTTCAGCACTTTTAGATACATGTTCGGCTTTTTCGGTAGCCAACTGGGATGTCTGCTTGACCTCTTCAACGGTTGTGGTGACCTCGCTGATGGAGCTTGAGGTCTCTGAGGCGCTTGAGGAGAGTTGAGAAGCGGTTGTTGAGATCTGACTGATGGAAGAGAGCAGGTGGCGCGAGGACTGCCCCAGCTGCTTGATCTGCTGCCGGAATCTCTGGGTGCCGCTGGCAAAGGCCTTCATCAACATGCCGATCTCGTCTGAGCGCTTTTTTTGGTGTTCGGGTACGGCCAGGGTGAAATCGCCCTCATCCATCATCATGACCCGGTAGGAGAGGGAATTGATCGGACGGGCAATCATTTTGGACTGGAGATAGCCCATGCCGGCAATCAGGATCAGAAGAACCAGGCCGGTCCAGAGAATATTCCCCCCCAGCTTATGCAGCAGGCTGAAAGCCTCCGAGGAGTTGATTTCACTTATTATCGCCCAGTCAAAATCCGTTCCGAGCCGTTTTTTCAAGCCCAGGTTGTCATAAGCGGAAAGAACTTCGACATCTCGATAGTTCTTCAACTCCATGATACCGGCTTTACTGTTCAGCGCCTGTTCAACAGCCGGAGTCCGGATTTTTTTCTTTAAAAGAACCCCGTTTTCTAAGAAAAGGGCTTCCGAGCGCATAAGGTGGTCCTCGCCCACCAGATAGGTCTCACCAGTTTTGCGCATACCGGTTCTGTTCTGGGTAATGGTATTGATCCGGCCGGCGTCGATCAGAAAAACCAGGATGGCCTTCAAACCTCCGCTATCACCGTATACCGGCGCGGCCATGAACAGGCCGGGCTCCCGGCCGGGCAGGTAATTGATCATATCCGTTATTATTGGCTCTTCTGTTCTTCTGATTTGTTCGCTGATAACGGCTAGTTGGGAGATTTCGTTTTTTTTGAGAGGCTTATCCCCTTTTTGAATGGACATGTCAGCCTGATGGAGCAGTTCGCCTTTATCCGAGAGCATGAAGATGTTGCTGTAGCCGAAGACCTTCATATAGTATTCAAACAGCGGATTCATCCCCTGGTAGGTCTCATTGCTCAGCATGTTTCTGATATGTTGGGATCTGGAGAGCAGAATCAGGTTTTTCATTCGCGATTTTAAAAATTCAACCACCTGTTCCTTTTTGGTTTCGTTTACTGCGGAGAGTTGGTTGGATGCTTCGGCTTCTATAGCGGATTGGGAGTAAAAATAGGTCATGCCGCCTAAAAGGATGAGCGGAATCAATCCGACAATAAGAAACTGGGTAATCAGTTTTGCCATGATCCGTTTGGAAAACCATCGCCACATGTTCGACTCCTCTCAGTAATTATTTTGGTTGATCACCAGGTTTTCATCTTTCAGCAGCCTGTTACCGTCAAGGACGATGTTTCCGGCTTCGTCAATACCCTTGAGATAATCGGCGCGGCTACCGGTGAACGTAGGAAGCGACGGATGCAGGTCATCCGTCGAAATCTCCCGAACCCCAAGAATCTGATCGGCCAGGATGCCGAACGCCATTTTCGGGTCTGAAAGAATCAGCACATACGGGTTGTCCGGCTGCTCGTCCGCGCTAAGTTCAAACAGACGTTTCAAATCAATCACCGATATGATTTCCCCCCGCACGTTGATAACCCCGGGTATGTATTCCGGGATTCCCGGTATGAAAGTCAGCGGTCCGAGCGGGAGAACCTCACGAACAAACCGGAGTTCAATCGCGTATATTTCATCCGCCAGTAGAAAGCCGACCGTTTTAATGGCGTGTTTTTCGAAAGCCGCCTGATTTGGTTTTGCCAGCATATCCGCGCGGGCTTTAAGTATATCTTTTTCCGGCATCAACAGTATTATCCAGTCAATGATTGAACAGTTTCGAGCATCCGTGCCGCGGTCATTCCCTCAGACTGAGGGAGGACCTCTTCCGGATCTTTTGCCTTTAAAAGGGCGATGGTGTTTAAAAAGTATTTTCGGCTTTCTTCAAGCCGGTATCTTTGTCGTAATAGAACTCCCATTTGAAAGTGGGCCATGATAAAATCCGCATCCAAATAAAGGGCCCGCTTTAGGGCCCGGATCGCCGCGTCTAAATCATTTCCGGCCTGATAAATGGTTGAGAGGAGGAAATAGAGTTCAGGATTCAGCTTTTCAGATTCAATGGCCGCATGACACCAGTATTCCGCGTTTTTCAGCTCCCCGAGGTTGGCGTAGCAACGGGTTAAGAGGATCATGGATTGGGTCTGCATCAGAAACGAATTCTTCCGGAAATGACCATTTTCCAGTATTCGGCTGAGTTTTTTTGCAGCTTCGCTGTAACCGCCTCTTTCATAAGCTAAAACGGCGTTGTCATAAAGGCGATCAACTGCCGGCGGACGATTATCCCTGATATCGGTTATCCGGCGGTTATTTAGACGGGGGGCCGGGTTCAGCGAAGCTCTTATTAATGATTCGGACTTGGCTGGTCGATCGCCGCGCCCGTGTTTTTTTCCATGGGTTAACGGATATTTTTCCTCTTTCCTGGGAGGGCCTTTCCTAAAGAAGGTAGCATTGGCAAATCTGACCGGAGTAAGGGTTTTGGAATCAACAAAGCCGGCTTCCGCCGGTCCGGTAACCAGCCAGCCGTTATCCTCAAGCAGATCGACCAAGCAGTTGAGCACGTGCTGCCGGTTCATGGCATCGTGATACATGAGCACATTGCGGCAGAAAATGACATCCATGGGCTTTGGATATCCCAGGATTCTTTTATAATCCGGATCGGCAAAGTTTAACCGGGTAAATGCCGCCTGTCGGCGAATGCGGGGAAGCAGTTCAAACCGGTTATTCGAGTGCGGAATGAAATAATCCCTGATAATGGCATCAGGCGTTTCCCTTAGGGACCACCGGGTATAAATGCCCTGTTCGGCAATTTTTAAAAACCGTCGATTGATGTCTGTACCGATAATGTGGATATCCCATTGTTTCAACACATCCCCCATGCGATCAATTAAAATGGCTATGGAATAAGCCTCTTCACCGGTCGCACAGCCGGCGCTCCAGAAACGGATGGATTTTTCCCGCCGCCGGGGATATTCGATCAAGCCGCGTATAATGTGATCCTGAAGGGTTTGAAAGATATTTTTGTCCCTCAGAAAATATGTCTCACCGATGGTCAGGCGGCCAACCAGCGGTTCCAATAGTTCGTCCGGTGAGGCGGATTCCAGAACCCTTCTGGCATATGCCTGGGGGGATTCAAACCCGGTTTCACGGGCGGCAGCCGCCACGCCTTTTACTAACAGGTTCCATTTTTTTGGGGGAAAGGAAAGACCGGTATGGGCAGCAATGAATCGGCTCAGGTCATGAAGCAATCTTTCCGGGATGGATGGGTCCATTATGCTGTTTCTGTCACCTGGCTGATTTGTTTAACGGTTTCCTGGGGGATCAGGTTGGCAAGCTCGTAGATAAGAACCGTTTGGCTTCCAAATGTGGCGATGCCGGATATATATTGCCGCATCTCAGGGTAGACGGTTTCCGGATCAATCGCCGGTTCCGGCTGAAGCCGGTATACCCCCATCACTGCATCCACTGCAAACGCGGCACGATAACCGGCAGCCTCCGCTATGATAAACCGGTCTGAAATACGGATTTGTCTTCCGGTCAGACCGAACTGTTTCCGGAGGTCAACAAGCGGTACCATATCCCCGCCAATATTGATAAGGCCTATTATCAAGTCCGGGACTTCAAGCGGATAAGTCGGTTGAACAGCCCGTACAACGCGTTCTATATCTGAACTCGCAACGGCAAAATACTGATCATCAATTGTGAAAATAACGTAATGGGCTTCGGGCATTTCTAACCACTGCTGAGTGTTATCTAAGAAATTGAATTATTGTAATTATGTAACATACGCAAAATTATGCTGTTTTTCAAGAAAAAGCTTGTACTTATGGTAAGTAACGGAAGGGTTTAGGGTTTAGGGTTTAAGGTTCAGGGTTCAGGGTTCAGGGTTCACGGTTCAGGGTTTAAGGTTTAAGGTTTAAGGTACAAGGTACAAGGTATATGGTATATGGTACAAGGTTTAGGGTTTAGGGTGTAACAAGCAAGGTTTCAGGCTTCAGCCTTCCATTGGACGCTTATTTATTTACAATTATTTCTGATTAGACTATTAAAGAAGGGCAAAAAAGGATGGCTTTGAATGAAGCGATATATAATACAGCGATGTTTTTGCAGGAAGCAACTCAAAAAAGCCGCCCATACTGTCATTTCGAGCGGTAGCGAGAAATCTTTTGCTTGAAGATTCCTCGTCGCTTGCGCTCCTCGGAATGACAAGGGAGAAAAGGAAAGGCCCAAAGCCTTCCGCTACATTGTCATACAAATTCCGTTAAATAGCCCTGAACTCTGAACCGTGAACCGTGAACCGTGAACCTTAAACCTTGTACCCTAAACCTTAAACCTTGCACCCTAAACCTTGCACCCTAAACCTTAAACCTTGCATATGATAAAGCATTCAATCTGGACCAGTATCGGAATCATTTCTGCGCTTTTTTTCATAATCGCGCCTGTATCGTGGGGCGGCGAGAAATTCATTGTGGATCAGACGGGGCGGAAAATCCGTGTGCCGCTATGTCCACAGCGGGTTGTGGCGCTTGCGCCGAGTATCGCGGAGGTTATTTACGCTCTTGACTGCGAGGACCGGCTGAAAGGAGCGACAAGGTTCAGCGATTATCCCGAAGCGGCAAAGACCATTCCCAAGGTGGGCTCCTATGTATATCTGGATCTGGAGAAAATTGTGGCATTGGATCCGGATGTGTGTATTGCGATAAAAGACGGTAATCCCAAAACAGTGGTAGATCGTTTGGAATCGCTTGGGATTCCTGTTTTTGCAGTCAACCCGAGGGACCTTTCCTCAGTTATGAGAACTATCACGGATATCGGCCGCCTGATGGGGGTCGAAGAAAAGGCGGAAAGGATCGTTGCAAGTATGGAAACCCGGATTGAAAAAGTCGAATCAAAGGTGGCCCAAACTGATAAACGGCCCCGGGTATTTTTTCAAATCGGGATCTCACCAATTGTTTCTGCGGGCTCGGATACATTCATCCATGAATTGATTGTTAAGGCCGGCGGCCGTAATATCGCCGGCAAGTATAAATCCTATCCCAAATTTTCACGGGAAGAGGTGCTGGAGCTTGCACCGGATGTCCTGATCATCACATCAATGGCCAGGGACGAGGTCTTTGAGCGGGTAAAAGCCGAATGGGAACAGTGGCCTCAGATTCCGGCCGTGGCGGGCGATCGGGTTCACCTGGTGGATTCCAACCTGTATGACCGGCCGACGCCCCGGCTGGTGGATGCCCTGGAGGAACTGCTCGGTTTGATACATCCGAAATTGTAGTAAAGCATCCTGGCCCATTGATGCTTGGAATTTATGATTTCAGACAAATATGAGGGGATTTGTTTTCTTGAAAGTAACCCCCCCGGGCCGAGGCCCGGGTCCGAGCCTAAAAGTAACTTTTATGGTAAATTCGATGTAGAGACGGGCTTTAGCCCGTCATTCGCAGAAGCGGCCGATGTGACAAAACGCGTCCAATGGAAGGCTAAAGCCTTCCACTACATTGATTGTACAAATCTCGATAAACTGATCAGGAATTGACGAATGCGCTTTGTTTATCCGCCCTATATGGCTAAGATTTAGATTTTTTTAACCTAATACCTAATACCCAAAACCTAAGACCTGAAGTTACTTAGAAGTTTATCGACTTAATGAAATTCCAAACAACAAATTACAAATTACAAACAAGCACCAAATAACAATCACCAAAATTCCAAACAAAATCCTCAGAGGAATCTTGTTTGTTAAAAATTTTTCGCTACCGCCCAGAATGGCAAAGGACTCTGGGAGAGGCGGACTTTAAACTACTTTAGAACAACATGCGGAAGACATTTAGATTTGAAAAAGTTTATAATAAAAAGATTTGTTTCGAAAATTGGAAATTGGAATTTGTTTGAGATTTGGTGCTTGGAATTTGTGATTTTAGACAAACATGCAGAGGCAGAGCCATCTATCTCTGACCTGACCTGACCCAAAGGACCAGGCTTTTCAAGACCGAGTAAATATGTCTACTGTATCCAGAAAAATACTTGTCATCAGTTTTGCCATGCTGATGGTATTAATCGGCGTGATGATTCTCGGGCTGAGCATGGGGTCTGCTGAAAAAGGGGTTATCCCGTTTCTGCGGGCGATATTCCGTATCGGTGAGCTCGATCCCCTTCTTGTCACTATCATCTGGGAAATCCGGTTCCCCCGGGTTATCGTGGCCGCACTCGTGGGCGCTACACTGTCATTAGGCGGACTCGTATTTCAGGCCCTGCTGAGGAATCCTTTGGCGGAGCCTTATATCCTGGGGATATCCGGCGGCTCTGCGATTGGCGCCATCATCGGGATCCTGATGGGTTTGGCCCGTTTCCCCGGCGTTAGCATACTGGCGTTTATCGGCGGCATGGGCACGCTCATTCTGGTGCTTTTTATCGCCACCGGCAAGACCCTGCTTAAAAAAGAGGCCCTGTTGCTTTCCGGCGTCATGGTCAATGCGTTCTGTTCTGCAGTGATCATGTTTCTGATTTCTCTTACCCAGGATGCCCGTATCCACAATATTATGTTCTGGTTAATGGGGGATCTGTCAGCCGCCGGCAAAACCGAGGCTTTAATGATTGCCGCCATGGTACTGCCATGTTTTGTCGTCATATTCTGGCTGTCCAATTCCATGAACCTGTTGCTGATGGGAAAAGAAATGGCCCACTCCATGGGGGTTAATGTCAGGCTGGTGAGTGTGACGCTTTTGGTTCTGACCTCGTTTATGGTAAGCGCTACCGTTTCCAGCTGCGGGCTTGTGGCATTTGTGGGGCTGGTGATTCCGCACCTGTTTCGTCTGCTTATCGGTGCGGATCATCGGGTACTGGTGCCGGCCTGCCTGTTCGGTGGCGGCGGTTACTTGGTTTTATGCGATCTTCTGGCCCGGACGCTTCCCCAGCACGGGGAAATGCCGGCCGGGGTCATCACCGCCATGGTGGGCGCACCGGTTTTTATCATTCTCTTGAAACGGACGGGATAATGGCGTTTTCAGTTGAGATAAAAAATTTGTCCTATGCCTATGAGGATCTCCAGGTGCTGGAGGATCTGTCGTTTTCCGTGAATAAGGGCGAATTTTTCGTGGTTATCGGCCCGAATGGCTCTGGGAAAACCACTCTGGTGAAACTGATTGCCGGCCTCTTGCGGCCAAAACGGTCAGAAGTCCGTATCATGGGCGAAGATATCCGTTCCTATGGCCGGAAATCCCTTGCGAGGCAGATCGCTTTTGTGCCCCAGAACGTTCCCCTGGATTTTCCGTTTACCGTGTCAGACGTCGTTCTTTTTGGCAGAGCCCCGCATCTCGGCACATTCGGCCTTGAATCCGAAAACGATATCAAGCTGGCCGATCAGGCCATGGCATTTACCGAAGTCGACCATCTGGCCCGCCGGCGGATGGATCAGTTAAGCGGGGGGGAGCGGCAGCGGGTGTTTATTGCCCGGGCGATCTGCCAGGAGCCGGAAATCATTATTCTTGACGAGCCGACGGCGGCGCTTGATATCGCCCATCAGATGCGAATAATGGATTTGATGGAGAAGATGAAACAGGAAAAATCGATTACGGCCATCATGGTCTCCCATGATATCAACCTGGCCGCCATGTATGCCGACACCCTGCTTTTGCTGAAAAACGGGAGGCTTTTTAAATGGGGTCCGCCGGATGAGATATTGAGCTATGAAACCCTTGAGCCCGTGTACGGATGCCCGCTTTTGGTTGACGAGAGCCCGCTGGGCCGGCTGCCGCGGGTCACGCCCGTCCCGGGGCGGTATATAAAAGAAGGGTATAGGGTGTAAGGTTCAAGGTTTAAGGTTCAAGGTTTAAGGTTCAAGGTTTAGGGTTCACGGTTCATGGTTCATGGTTAAATTCCAAATTACAATACTCAAATGACAAACAAATTCCAAAAATCAAATCCCAATTTTTAAAACAACCCCTCTTTTTTCGAATGCCCCGTTGTTTTGAATTTTGGTCATTGGAATTTGGGTATTGTTTGTTTTTTGAGATTTGAGATTTGAAATTTCGATTCTCCCTCAGTGCCTCAGTGCCTTTAATCTGTCGCAAAAGTTCCTTTCTGCAAAAATACCGCCGCGGCGGAATAAATCGCTTTTTACGAAGCCATCGGTCAGGGGAGCTGCATTTTGCCGGGGTTAAGTATCCCCGCCGGGTCAAATGCTTTCTTGATACGTTTCATCAGATCCAACAAGTTGGGGGGAATTTCTTTGTCCATGTATTTAGCCTTTGAGATCCCGATGCCGTGCTCCCCCGAGAGGGTTCCCCCTAAGGCCAGCGTATAATCAAAAATCTCTTCGACCGCCGAATTTGCTTTTTCCAGCGCTGCCGCGTCCTTTTTATCCAGCATAATATTGAAGTGGATATTGCCGTCCCCGGCATGGCCGAAACTGACCATTGTCAGCCCGGTGCTTTGACTGAGCGCATTGATCTTTCTCACCATATCCGGGATTCGGCTACGGGGCACGACGATATCCTCGTTGATTTTATCCGGGGCCAATGAGTAGAGGGCCGGTGATATGGATTTTCTTGCCTGCCATAACTGCGCGGCGGCTTCCGGACTCTCGGCGCTGTCCACCCGTCGGGCTCCCAATTCCATGCAAAGCGACTGAATCGCCTCGGCCGCTTCCCGAACGGTTTCCGCCGATCCATCAACTTCGATGATCAACATTGCCGCCACATCCTTTGGGAGGCCCGCATTTAAATAATTTTCCACGCAGCGAATCGAAGCGTTATCCATAAATTCAATAGTGCGGGGGATAATGCCACGTCGGATAATTTCAGACACCGTTTCAGCCGCCGTCCCCATCCGGTCATAGAGTGCGGTCAGGGTCTTTACCGCCTCCGGCAGCGGCAGCAGGCGGAGCGTCAATTTCGTAATAATCCCCAGCGTCCCTTCTGAACCCGTCAGCAGACGCGTAAGATCATATCCCACCACGCCTTTTGCCGTCCTGACACCGGTTTGAATAATTTCGCCGGTGGGCAGCACCACCTCCATCCCCAACACATAGTCGCGGGTCACGCCATATTTAACCGCTTTGGGGCCGCCGGCACATTCGGCCACGTTGCCCCCTAACGTTGAATACTCCGAGCTCGAGGGGTCCGGCGGATAAAACAGCCCCTTTTCGCTTACCGCCTTTTGAAGGACGCCGGTGACTACGCCGGGCTCAACATGGACAATAAGGTTGTCCGTATCGATCTCGACAATCCGGTTAAACCGGGTCATGACAACCACCAGCCCCCCGGCTACCGGTACGGCCCCTCCGGACATGCCGGAACCGGCTCCCCGGGGAATCACCGCAAAGTTATGCGCATTGGCCAGCATCAGAATTCGGGAAATCTGGTCGCTGTTTTCCGGAAAAGCCACCGCATCCGGCAAAGACTCCTGCTTAGTCGCATCAAAAGCGTAGCACAGGCGATCCTCCTTTTCCCGGCTGCAGTTGTCTTTTCCGATAATTCGCTGAATCTGCTTAAACACTTGGGGCGTAATCGGTTTTAGCGTCATATGGATAAAAGGCCGGAGATCATGGAGATACGAAAAGGCGCAAAGGCTTAAAACTTCCCGTCCATGAGATGCTTGTCGATCCGATCTACTTGTTTCCAGACCTCGCCTTTGACCTTTATCTCCTTTTCGATGTTGTTGATTGAATGGATAACAGTGGCATGATAACGGTTAAAACTTCTCCCGATCGATTGAATGGATTGTCTGGTATGGCGACGGGCCAGAAACATGGCAATCTGCCGGGGCCGAACGACCTCTCTTTTCCTGGAATTGGATTCGATTTCTTTTTCTGAAATGCCAAACTCCCTGCAGACCACTTTCTTTATCGACCCAACGGTTATTGTTTTTCTCGTTATTGCGATATTTTTGACAACGCTCTTAGCCAGCGGCAGATCCACCTCCATGTTCATGAGACGGGATTTAGTAGCCACCCCCATCAAACCGCTTTCAAGAAGCCGCACGCTTTCGGTGAGCTCACTGGCTATATATTCAATCACCTCGGTGGGAAACGCGCATTCATAATTATGAACCTTATTCTTTAGAATCTTTACTCGGGTGGAAAAGTCAGGAATCTGGATTTCTGAAATGACGCTCTGGGACAATCGGGACCGCAAATGCTCACCCAGCTTCGGAATATCCTTTAACGGCATGGTACTGGAAAAAATGATTTTCTTCCCTGAATCGTATAAATAATCAAGAGACAAGGCCAGCTCATCCTGGGTCCGGGTGCGGCCGGCTAAAAAATGGATATCATCTAATAACAAGACATCACAATTATTCCGGTATTTCTGTTTAAATTCGGTAATCGAGTTGCTTCTCAAGGAATTGACCATGTCGGTGGTAAAATCCTCGGCCGTTATATACATCACCCGTTCATTCGGAAAGGCTGAAAGGATTTTATGACCAACCGCCTGGGACAAATGGCTTTTACCCATTCCCGGCTGCGACAACAGGAAAAGCGGCGGAAACTTGTTTTCCTGGCAGGCCAGGGCAAACGCCGCATTATAGGCAAACGTTGAATTCTCGCCCACAACAAAACGATCAAACGTAAAATCCTTTCGCAAGAGTCTGCCGTATCTTGGCTGACATTCGAACTTGGGCAGGCTTATTTGGGAATAACCCTTTTTAGGCTGTATAGGCTTAGGCTTCCCGCCATTACCATTGTTATTGGCATTGTCATGAGAGACCTCAAGCAAAAGCCTTGTCTGCCGGCCAACCAGCCGGGTTAATTCGCTTTTAATCGTCCCCCCGAAATTGTCCCTCACCCGCTGCTTAAATAAAAAATTCGGGCACTCCAGCACAACCGCATCATCGATTGTTTTTAAAAATTCTACCGGCTCAATCCACATTTGATAGACATGCGTGGGGGTAGACTCCTTGATCGACGCCTTCACCTTTTCCCAGATACTTTTCATAAGAACACGTCCTCGCCGAGCGATAAGAGATCAAAAAAAGCTTGTCGTTAAAAGGGCCTTAAGCTAAAAAAAAAAGACAATATAAGATGATCAACGCGCAAATTGTTTCCTGTGCGGCAGGTTCAATTTTAGATTAAAAAGGAATTTGGATTTTCTCTGTTTGAATTGATCTGCAAAAACCCAAAAGATCAAAAACGATCAATTAGCCCCTTATATAATTCATCCCGGCAAGCGGGTCAAATGAGATCAGGTGCTAAATTGACGCTTTTGTGAAGTAACTTTCAACAATATATATCTATCTGATTATTTAACTTAAATTTTAACCCCCATAGTACAACTAGTTTAATGTGCAACGAAATTTCAACTATGAGGGTATCCCAGCAAATGTGGGGGAAACTGCCTTTCAGTATAAAACCGGTGTAGATGCAGATTGACAAAAAACTTCCATTTTTTTAAAATTCCTTTGATTTTTACGATTATTTGATTTTCCGGTTACAATTGAGTGACGACATTGCCCCCGCAAAAGAAAAATTAGTGCAATTTTAAATAATTAACAGAAATGTCAAAAAAGATAGTAAAAACGGTGGACTCAGTCGAACTAACTGTTGTTAATAAAAATACATCAAATCAAAAAAATTAATTTTTTTTATTTGGGGAATCCGTATCATGTCGCAGGTTAAACCAGGACTGGAACAAATGATCGCTAATCCGCCGTCCTGGCTTTTTGGACAACGACTCGGCCTTTTATGCAATCCGGCGTCAGTGGACGGGTTTTACCGGCATGCAAAAGAGTTAATCTGCCAGCGGTTTCCCGGCCGGCTCACCGCCCTTTTTTCCCCCCAGCATGGGTTTTATTCGGAAAAACAGGATAACATGATTGAATCCGGGGATGGCGTTGATCCGGAGACGGGTATTCCGGTGTACAGCCTGTATGGCAGAACCCGCGTCCCTGAGCCCGACATGTTCGAGGGGATCGATGTCCTGCTCATCGATTTGCAGGACGTCGGCACCCGCGTATACACGTTTGCCACCACCGTTTCATATTGCCTTGAGGCCGCCCAAAAAATGGACAAACGGGTTCTGGTGCTTGACCGTCCCAACCCGGTAAACGGAATCCAGGTGGAAGGTAACCGTCTGACAACAGATTTCGCCTCATTCGTTGGCCGATATCCGATCCCCATGCGTCACGGGTTAACCCTGGGGGAGTATGCCCGCTACATCAATGATTGCCATGACATCGGGTGTCAGCTTGAAGTCATCGCAATGAACGGCTGGCGGCGACACATGTATTTTTCAGATACAGGGCTGCCATGGGTTCCGCCATCGCCAAATCTGCCGACGCCCCAGTCTGCCATGGTTTACCCGGGGCAGGTAATATTTGAAGGCACCAATATCTCGGAAGGCCGGGGCACCACAACCCCGTTTGAAGTTTTCGGCGCGCCGTTTATCGATCCCCAAAAAATTTTATCCTTTATGGGAGGAAGGGAGTTCAAGGGGGGGATACTCAGAACCGTGGCCTTTGAACCCATGTTTCACAAATGGCAAAATGAAACCTGCCATGGGCTTCACATCCATGTCACCCGCCCTAGCGCCTACAATGCCTATCAAACGGCATTAAAACTGATACAGGCGGTCATGTATTATTATCCGGAGAGTTTCAAGTGGCGCGAGCCGCCCTATGAGTATGAATGGGAAAAACTGCCGATCGACCTGATCACCGGGGATGACAAAATCAGGCGCCGGCTCGAAGGCTTTGAGCCGGTCGAGGCCATTGCCGCCGAATGGGTGGATGATTTAAACATTTTTCAGAAAGAAACAAACCCCTATCATCTCTATGAACAATAGCAAAAATAATCCGCAATCCCATGTTGAGAATCAAATATCAGAATGGGTGCGCAAGCTATTCAAGGGCAACAAGGTGTGGATGGCCATAGACCGGCAGGGACGGCCGGTGACGGATAAAAATAAGGTATTGATTAAATATCAGCTTGATCAAGCCTATAAATACTGGGTGCGCACAGATAAAATCAAAGACCTGGATGCTGAAAACCAAGGGAAAAAGCCCGCCAAACCGAATAAGGCTCAAAAAATAAAGCCAAAAAAAGCTAACCCGCCAACGCCACCGGCATCCCCCGATTCAAAACCGGATGAACAAGTAATCCACGTCTATACGGATGGGGCTTCTTCAGGCAATCCCGGGCCGGCCGGTATCGGGGTGTTGCTGAAATACGGTCCGCATGAACGCGAAATTTCAAGGTATATCGGATCCGCAACAAATAATATTGCCGAGCTATTGGCCGTAAAGACGGCCCTTGAAGCGATTAAAAAAAAGAACATCCCAATCCGGCTTTATACAGATAGCAGCTATGTCTATGGGTTGCTTTCAGGCGGGTGGAAAGCCCATAAAAATAAAGCGCTGGTCGATAAAACCCGCAGGCTCTGCCGGCAGTTTTCAGATTTGGAGTTGATAAAAGTAAAGGGTCACGCCGGCATTGAAGGAAATGTAAAGGCCGATCACCTGGCAACAAGCGCTATTAAAAACAAAGCTCCCTGATTCTTGTTTTAATGAGACCCCGCTTTTCGACAGGGAACAAAAAAAACCCCGCTGATATGCATACCCCACGGAGTTTTTTTATTCTCTAACGAAATGCGTTTTGTTTATTACTTGGCTTTCAGGGATTCAATCTCTTTTTTTAGCTCTTCGTTTTCTTTTCTGTATTTTTCCAGTTCAGTTTCCGGTTCCGTATCCATAGGGGAAACCTCGCCCTCTTTTTGCCATGTGTCTTTTAGTTCATCAAAGCCAAGATACAGCGCCAGACAGCCACCCAGCAACAACATAACCGGAACAGCGCCGGCCAGAAGTTGCAAAAACGCATTAAACCAAATCGCCAATCCGATCACACCGATCACGGCTGCTATTGCGCCACCAATTAACGTTTTCATAAAGCCGCATCCTCCTTTAATAATTTATGTTCCCGATCCTATAAAATCCAATCACGTATCTTAATAGTTAAAGTTAGTATCTACCATAAGCACTTGGGTAAAGCAAGGCAAAATTTAAGGATCAGCATATACACGGCCCCCGTTCATTTTAGGATGGACGGGGATAATGCGCTTGAAAACAACCCGACAAATTGTTAAAAACGATTATCTTTTTACTTCAGGTTATACAGAAATGGGCCTTAAAAAAATTCAAAAAAATATTCGGGCATGGTGGGACAGGCAGATTTCCGGCGCCTATCATCCTTTTACCTCTTATTTACCGCCGCAGACGGGTATTATTTCCCGATTGATATTGAAACTGCTGTTCACCGGTATTCAAGTGGACGCCCAACACACCGATCTGCCGCGCCAGGACGAAAATAAAGACCGCATCATTATCTACGTCAACAAGTACAAAAGCTATTTTGAATACTTTTTTTTTCATACCCGGTTTCGGCATGACGGCCTGATCCACCCCGGCATCGGATTCGATTATCATATTATTCTCTGGCAGCCCTTGACGCGGTTTTTCAAAATTATTCTTTCCCATTTCAACTATTTTATCAAGCATCTGGCATTGCCCGATCCTTATAAAAGCGGCTATATCCGCGACAAACTGATGGCCGGAAATGCGGCTCTGCTTTCCCTGGTGGAAGAGAAGGGCTTTTACCGCCGATTTGTTAAATCCAAGCCCGACCCCTTCCACTATCTAATTGAAATTCAAAAGCGTATCGACCGGCCCATATACTTTTACCCCCAATTGATGTTATTTGGCAAAGTGCCGGAAAAAACCCGTCTGACATTTATCGATATGCTTTTCGGCACCAATGAGAATCCAGGCCGAATCAGACGGCTGCTCACCTTGATAAGAAATCCGAAAACCATATTTATTGAAACCTCAGAGCCCCTGTGCCTGCAAAAATTCCTTTCACGTCCGGAAATCGCCAAACTGTCTTCAAAAAACCAAGCGGTTGCCCTGCGCAGACATTTACTGGACCAGATCAACCGCCATCGCCAGAGCATTACAGGTCCGACGTTGAAATCCCGCCTGGAAATCATTGAAGAACTGCTTACCCGGCAGGATGTGCAAAAATTTATTGCGGAGTATGCCAAGGAATCCAATGTTTCCATTCACCAAGCGCATAAACAGGCAGCGGCGTATCTTGATGAAATCGCATCCAACTATAACCTTAAAATGATCCGCATATTTGATGTGGCCCTGCGCTGGATGTTTCGCACCATTTTCGAGGGGATGGTTATCGATTACAGCGGCCTCGACCGGGTAAAACGAATTTCCAGAAATGCCCCGCTGATTTTGGTGCCATGTCATAAAAGCCATCTGGATTACCTGATTCTATCCTATGTTTTTTTCAACAACAATATGCCCTGCCCCTTGATTGCCGCCGGCAAAAACCTTTCCTTCTGGCCGCTGGGACCAATATTCCGCGGCGGCGGCGCGTTTTTTCTCCGGCGCACGTTCAAAGGGGAAAGGCTCTATCCCAAAATATTTGCCGCCTATATCCAAAAAATTATTGATGAAGGCTTTTATGTGGAATTCTTTCCGGAAGGCGGACGAAGCCGCACCGGTAAACTTTTGGCTCCTAAAATCGGGCTGCTGTCGCTGATCCTGGAGGCATACCAGGATATTCGCTGGAGCGACATGATGTTTGTGCCGATCTACATCGGCTATGACCGGGTTCTGGAAGAAAAAGCCTATATCCATGAACTGGAAGGCGGGAAAAAAGCCCCGGAAAATTTAAAAAACATGCTTAAAGCCAGAAAATTTTTAAAAAGAAAATACGGCAAAATCTATCTGAATTTTAATGAGCCCGTCTCTTTAAGACATTATCTGAAACACCATGATCCGGAACTGAATGAAGCGCTCTTTGATTCAAAAAAGACCTCCCTGCACTTGGGCCGGCGCCTGATCGGCGCCATCAACCAGGTAACCGTGGTCACGCCGCACGCCGTGCTGGCAGGCGCTGTTTTAAATTGCGGGCAGAAACGGTTTTACTTTAACCAGCTCTTCCATATTGTTGAAACCTATATGGCCTATTTATTAAATCAGAGGGCCAATCTTTCAGACACCCTGATTATCGACCGAAACAGCGCATTCATGCATACCCTTGAAACTTTTGTCCAGAATAAGATTCTGGAAAAGAGTACCACCGAACTTTCCACTGCCAGTGAGTCCAACCCTCTTTTCAAAATAAGCGACAACCGGCGGCCCGCGTTGGAATATTACAAAAACAACTGTGTCATATGTTTCATCCCCGGTGCATTTACGGCCATGGCCATACTCTATGCGGATGCCTTTCAGTTTTCATCGTCAGAGCTTTATGAGAGCTATGATTTTCTGAAAACGCTTTTTGCCAATGAATTCATCTTTGAAAATGAGCTGCCGGTTGAGCATACCGTAAGAAAGACATTGAAATCATTTATTGACGACGCCATTTTGATGCCGCATCCGACGTTGCCGGAAACCTATAACATAACATCTGCCGGTTACAGAAAACTCTATATGTTTGCCGCGTTCCTGGGCCCGTTTTTCGATTCCTACTGGGTTGTCCTCAACTATATGCGGCGTTATACCAAACAACCCATTTTTGAAGTCAAAGATTATATCAAAAAGATTCACGCCTTGGGCAACCGAATGTATAAGCGAAATGAGATCACCCGGAAGGAAGCATTGACCAAAATAAACTACCAGAATGCGATCGCCTGTTTTAACGACAAAGGTTTGACCAATCCCGAGACAGACCCGGAGCTATTCGAGTTCTATCTTGAAAAACTCCAAAACTACCGCAGATACCTGCAGGAAAAAACGCCCTTGCTGTCTTAGCTTGTATAATGAAAGCTTTGATCCTTGCTGCCGGTTACGGCACCCGACTCCGTCCCTTTACTGAAAAGCTCCCCAAACCCCTGTTTCCAATAAACGGGGAGGCAATCCTCAACCGAATGATTACCCGGCTGATATCCGCCGGATGCACCGGGATTATTATCAATACCCACCACCTGCATGAACAGATGGCATCGTTTATTAAAGCACAGTCCTACCCGATCCCGGTACTGACCCGATATGAACCCGCGATACTGGGAACCGGCGGGGCCATCCGGAATGTGGCCGACTTTTTGGATAACGCGCCTTTTTTTGTTATAAACAGCGATATCGTCACCGACCTTGATCTGAACGCGGTTTATGCCCATCACTGCGGACATGATCATCCGGCTACAATGGTCATGCATGATTATACGGATTTCAATTCCGTTGCCGTAGACGGGTCAGATTTTATCCGCTCATTTACGCCCGAACGAATTGAACAGGGACATACGCTTCTGGCGTTTACAGGCATTCAGGTACTGGACAAGCGGTTTCTGGCATTTATTCCAGAAAATCAGGCGGTGGGCAGCATTCAAGTCTATCAATCCATGCTGGAAAGCGGTGTCCATATTAAAGCCTACGTGCCAGATAAGATCTATTGGCAGGATATCGGTACGCCGGAGCGATATCGTTTGGCCGTGTTCGAGCATACGGCGCCGGAAGCTTTTTTGAATGCATTTGGTTCCCGGCTCGCTATATCCGATATCCGACGGAAGCAGCTAAAGGGCGACGGCTCAGACCGAAAATGGTATCGAGTATCCGCAGGTAATCACACCCTGATAATGGCCGATCACGGCATACAAACCCAACCCCTTGCCGAGGTCGACTCATTTGTCGCCATCGGCCGGCATCTTTTCAAAAAAGGCCTGCCGGTACCGCAAATTTTTCTCCATGAACGATTTGCCGGGCAGGTCTATTTGGAAGATCTGGGCGACACCCTTTTATATGACTGGATGACGCCCGAACGGACGGAAGACGAAATCCTTATGATTTACCAAACCGTTATTAAAGAGTTGGTTCGAATGACGGTTTTGGGCGCGGATGGATTTGACCCGGCGGTTGCCTACCAGGGACCAGTCTATGACAAGGATTTGATTCTTGAAAAGGAATGCCGGTATTTTGTGGATGCGTTTTTAAACGGATATCTCAATCTCAACAAAACCTATCAAGATTTTTCTGATGAGTTTTCCCGGTTGGCCGATCTTGCCCTTGAAAACGGCGTATTCGGCTTTATGCACCGGGATATGCAGTCAAGAAATATCATGATCAAAAACAGCATGGCCTATTTTATTGATTTCCAGGCAGGACGAATCGGACCGATCCAATATGACCTGGCCGCCCTGTTATCCGATCCGTATTCGGTCCTTCCCGATGCTGTCCAGGACCGGCTTCTCGATTTTGCCGTTAATGAATTAATGAATTGCCGAACCATGGATCGGAAAATTTTCTTAACCGGCTACGCCGCCTGCCGGCTGTGTCGGATCCTCCAGACCCTTGGCGCATTCGGCTTTCTTACCCGGATTAAACAAAAGCCCTTTTTCAACCGGTTCATTCCGGTGGCCGTAAGGAACCTGAAAAAAGATCTGACCGGTACGCGTGACCAATTTCCTGCGCTAAACCGCACGGTGGAAGAAGCTGCTGAACGCGTCGGTCAGATTTTTTCGACCCGGCTTGACGTTTAGCCTTTTTTGTTTCAGTATGACACAAACAACTGCCAAAAGGAGCCCCTATGAACCGATTAAAATTAATGGTAAACGGCCTTCCCGGAAAAGTGGCCACCGTGATTGCCAAAAATGCCATTGCCGATGCAGCGGTTGATTTTATCCCGCAGTCCTTTACCGGGCCGGAAATCGAGGCCGAATCAATGACGCTCGATGGTGTCGCCATCCAACTGGTTAAACCGAAGGATCGGGATAAAGAAATTCAGGTCATCAAATCAAGAGAGGGGATGTTTATCAGCATTGACTTCACCCTGCCGGATGCGGTCAATGTAAATGCGGAATTCTATTGCCGCCAGGCGCTTCCCTTTGTCATGGGAACCACCGGCGGGGACCGGGACCGGCTTCAAAAAACCATAGCGGAATCTACCGTTTCTGCTGTCATCGCCCCAAACATGGCCAAACAGATTGTCGGCTTCCAGGCCATGATGGCCTATGCGGCAGAGAACTTTCCCGGCCTGTTTGACGGCTATCGTCTGGAGATCAAGGAGTCCCATCAGCAAACCAAGGTTGATACCAGCGGAACGGCAAAAGCGATGGTGCGCTATTTTAACCAGTTGGGCACAAGCTTTTCCGAGTCCGATATCATTAAAATCCGTGACCCGGAAATCCAGCAAAAAGAATGGGGCGTGCCCGAACAATACCTGGACGGCCACGGCTGGCATACATACACCCTGACATCGCAGGATCAAACCGTTCAGTTCTCATTTTCCCATTTTGTCAATGGCCGGGAGATCTATGCCTGGGGCACCCTTGATGCGGCAAGGTTTTTACAAGCAAAAATCGAGTCGGATATTAAGGGCCGGGTATTTTCAATGATCGATGTATTAAAAGGAGCCTGAGTTTGATGCGAAACATAGCCGTTGCCGTCTCTATTATTTTTCTGGCAGCCGCCCTGACCGCTTCCGCCGGATTATGCGAAACCAGATACCCGGGCGAAGACTGGGCCGACCGGCCCGATCCGCTGGCCTCCCCGCATGCCAAAAAAGGCGATGAAGTTAAAACCTTCGGCGGCCAGTATCCCAAGAGCCTGAATTACTACCTGGACAACAACACGCTTTCCGCAGAAGTTTTCGGCTCAATGTTTGAAACCCTGCTCGATATGAACCCGATCACCTTGGATTACGAGCCCGGCCTTGCTGACTGGTGGACCATTTCAGACGATAAAAAAACCTTTACATTCCACCTGGATCCGGATGCCAAATGGAGCGACGGGCAACCGGTAACTGCCGCAGATGTCCGCTGGACCTACGATGCGATAATGGATCCCAAAAATCTTACCGGCCCCCATAAAATAAGTATGGAACGCTTTAATCCGCCGAAAATTATTGATGAGCGAACCATCCAATTTACCGCCAAAAAAGTACATTGGAAGAACCTCCAGGCGGCCGGCGGGTTTAACATCATTTGCAAACATGCCTACAAGGAACAAGATTTCAACAAGATCAATTTCGAATTCCCCGTGGTGTCCGGCCCGTATAGGCTGGGGGAAATCGAGGAGGGTATGCTTATTAAGCTCAACCGACGGAAGCAATGGTGGGCAGCCGATGACAAGCGCAACCTGGGGAAATTCAATTTTGACACGATTACCTATCGCTTCTACGCGGAGCGCACCAACGCCTTTGAGGCATTTAAAAAGGGTAAAATCGATATCTTTCCGGTCTATACCTCGCGTATATGGATTAATGAAACCAATGGAGAGGCGTTTTTCAAAAACCACATTATCAAGCAAAAGGTTTACAACCATAGACCCGTCGGCTTTCAGGGCTTTGCCATGAACATTCGAAAGCCGCCGTTTGATGATATCCGGGTACGAAAAGCCATGGCCCATCTATTGGACCGCCGGAAAATGAACCGCACCCTGATGTATAACCAGTATTTTCTGCACCGGTCCTATTTTGAAGACCTCTATTCCCCGAAGCATCCATGCCCCAACCCGTTGATCGAGCTGGACAAACAGAAGGCCAGAGACCTTTTAGAGGCGGCCGGGTGGCGGGTCAATCCCGATACCGGCTACCTGGAAAAAAACGGACGGAGATTCACCTTCAAGTTTCTGTCGAGGAATGCGTCTACAGATAAGTTTCTATCCATATATGCCGAAGGTTTAAAGGATGTGGGCATCGAGCTGGTAATCGACAAAAAAGACTGGGCCGCCTGGGCCCGGGACATGGATGAGTATAACTTTCAGATGACATGGGCGGCCTGGAGTTCCGGTGTATTTAAGGACCCGGAAAGCATGTGGCTGTCAAAGGAGGCTGAGCGCAAAGGCGGAAATAATATTACCGGTTTTAAAAACGAAACCGTGGATGCCCTCATTGAAAAGCAGAAAACCATTTTTGATATTCAAAAGCGAAACGACATCTGCCGGCAAATCGACCAGATCATCTATCAGGCTTTTCCATATGTACTTCTATGGAATATCGACTATACCCGGCTTCTGTACTGGAATAAATTCGGGACCCCGACAACCGTGCTTTCCAAATATGGGGACGAGTCAAGCGCCCTGGTCTACTGGTGGATGGACCCGGATGCCAAGGCGCTTTTAAGCGATGCGCTCGAGCATGATACGCCCATGCCGCCCAATCCGGCACCGGTTAAATTTGACGAGGTGTTTGAGGGGAAAGGGGAAAGGTGAAAGGATAAAGGTGAAAGGGGAAAGGGGAAAGGTTCAAGAGAAAAGCGTTAAAGCTTTTCGTAAAGAGCGATTTATGCCAGTGTGGCCATCTTTGCAGAAAATAACTCAAAACTGTCATTTCGAGCGACAGCGAGAAATCTTTAACAAACAAGAGGTCTCAAATTCCAGGAAACCGAAGCGCAACACAGATATATGGGGCGTTTTACGAAGCCATCGCCGACTGAACGATTTCATAAACCTTGGAGATGGCCGTATCCAAATTTTCCGGATTGGGCCCACCGGCTTGGGCCATATCCGGTCGTCCGCCGCCGCCGCCGCCGACTTCGGCGGCTACGGATTTGATAATATTCCCGGCATGAAACCGGCCCAACAGGTCTTTGGTTACGATGACGATCAACAGCGCCTTACCGTTATTGACCGCACCCAGCGCAACGATCCCGGATTGTATCCGGTCCCTGAATTTATCCGCCATATCGCGGAGTGATGCCGGAGTTTCCGCGTCCACCCGCTTTGCCAGGACCTTGACATCATTGACCGTTTGAATCTCACTGTCCGCCTGATCAACCGAAAATGAGGCGATCTTGTTCTTTAAGCGCTCAACTTCCTTCTCTGTTGCGCGTTGCTGGGATAAAATGGCTTCAACGCGCTGATACAGGGCTTCCGGCCGCTCCTTTAAAAGCCCCGCGGTTTCCTGGAGTATCCGCATTCGCGACTGGATATGCTCAAACGCGGTTTTACCCGTAAACGCCTCGATCCGTCGAACGCCGGCGGCCACGCTGGTTTCGCCGATGATTTTAAACAGTCCGATGTTGCCGGTTTTGGAGGTATGAGTTCCTCCGCATAGTTCTTTGCTGAATTGGCCCAATTCAATGACCCGGACCCGGTCCCCATATTTTTCCTCAAAAAGGGCCATGGCGCCGCTTTGAAAAGCCTCTTCCGCGTCCATTTCTTCAATATCGACATCGATATTATCCCGGATGCGGGCGTTGACCAGGGCCTCTACAGCCTCAAGCGATTCGGCCGATACCTGGGAAAAATGTGTAAAATCAAACCGCAGACGGTCAGGCCCGACATATGAACCGGATTGGCGAACATGCTCGCCCAGTACAGACCTCAAGGCGGCATGCAGCAAATGCGTGGCGGTATGATTCAAGGCAGTGGCCGTGCGATGTTCCCGGTCAACCGCCAGGTTCGCCTCAACCCCTTTTTCAATCCGGCCGGAAGCCACCTTCCCTTTATGAATAATCAGGCCGGTCGGATCCTTTGCCGTGTCCGTGACCGATACCTCAAAGCCGTTGCCATAGATCCGTCCTGAATCACCGACCTGCCCGCCGGATTCCGCATAAAACGGCGTCATCTCTGTAACAATTTCGACTTCTTCCCCGGCTTGGGCGGATTCAACCGGCTGGTCGGCCTTTACCAGAAACAACACCCTTGATTCATATGTCAGGCAGTTGTACCCCACAAATGAAGGGAGCCTGTCAAGTGAAGCGGTAAAGCTCTTATAGGCGTCGCTTACGCTTGAGAAAGAGGAAACCGAGCGGGATTTTTCCCGGCGCTCCGCCATGGCGGCATTGAATCCGTCCATATCGAGTCCGAAATTCTTGTCCCTTACCACATCCTCCACAATATCCACTGGAAACCCGAATGTATCGTATAGCTTGAATATCACATCGCCCGGGACCACCGTTTCACCCTTTGCCTGCATTTGGGAAAGCGTTTCATTCAAAAGCTTAAGACCGTTATCCAGGGTTTCCAGAAAACGAACCTCTTCGTTCTTGATCACATTCGTGATAAACGCCCGCTTTTCCATGAGTTCGGGATAGCCCGCCTTCATTACTGCAAAAACGGTTTCAACGGTCTCATGCAGGAAAGGATCGGTGAGCGAAATAAACCGGCCGTACCGTATGGCACGCCTCAGAATCCGGCGCAGTACATAACCCCGCCCTTCGTTTGACGGCAGCACCCCATCGCCCACTAAAAAAGCTGCAGCCCGGCTGTGGTCGGCAATGACTTTCATGGCCACATCCGTGGCTTGCCCTTCGCCAAGGGCCTTTCCGGAGAGGGTCTCAATTTTTCGCATGATCGGCATGAACAAATCCGTCTCATAGTTGGTGGGCACATCCTGCACAACAGAGGCGATCCGCTCAAGCCCCATTCCGGTATCAATGCTGGGGCTCGGAAGAGGCGTCATCTCCCCGGCCTCATCCCGGTTATACTGCATAAACACGAGATTCCATATTTCCAGGTACCGATCGCATTCACAGCCCGGCATGCAATCCGGCCTGCCGCAGGAAAATTCAGGGCCACGATCAATCAAGACCTCCGAACATGGCCCGCACGGCCCCGTATCGCCCATGGACCAGAAGTTGTCCTTTTCCCCCAAGCGCACAATCCGCTCAGGAGGCACGCCGATCTTATCCCGCCAGATATCGTAGGCTTCATTATCATCCTTATAGACCGATATCCAGAGCTTTTCGGCCGGCAGCCCGTATTCCCCGACCAGCAGATCCCAGCAATACCCGATGGCTTTTTCCTTGAAATAGTCGCCAAACGAAAAATTGCCCAGCATCTCGAAAAAGGTATGGTGGCGGGCTGTATACCCGACATTCTCCAGATCGTTATGCTTCCCCCCGGCCCTCAAGCATTTCTGTGAAGTGGCCGCCCGGGTGTAGGCGCGCTTTTCTTCGCCTAAAAAAATCCGCTTAAACTGAACCATTCCGGCATTGGTAAACAACAGGGTGGGGTCATCCTGCGGCACAAGCGACGAACTGCGGACAATCTGATGGTCCTGCCGGCGAAAATAATCAAAAAACCGTTTGCGTATTTCGTCTCCAGTCATGCAATCTCCAGGTTATCCCGATGATTCTTCGGCGTCTGGCTCAACGTCATTCGCCGGTTCTGAGACTCCGGCCAAACCGGACGCCTCCTTGACCTCTTGAAGGATTTTGTTGAAATAATCGGGGTTATCTTTAAAAAACTTTTTCACATTCTCCCGGCCCTGTCCGATCCGCTCCTCTTTATAGGAATACCATGAACCGCTTTTTTCTACTACCCCTGCCTTTACCCCCATATCCAGGAGATCCCCGGCAACGGATATGCCCTCGCCATAAGTTATATCAAACTCCGCCTCCTTAAAGGGCGGGGCCATTTTGTTTTTTACCACCTTCGCCTTGGTCCGGTTGCCCACAACCTCCTGGCCCTCCTTGATCGATCCGGTCCGGCGCACCTCAATCCGCACTGATGAATAAAATTTTAAGGCATTGCCGCCGGTGGTGGTCTCCGGGTTGCCAAAGACCACGCCGATTTTCATGCGAAGCTGGTTGATAAAAATCAGCGACGTTTTGGTTTTGCTGATTGTAGCGGTTAATTTACGCAGGGCCTGGGACATCAGCCGGGCTTGGAGACCCATATGGGCATCCCCCATCTCACCTTCAATCTCGGCCCGCGGAACAAGGGCGGCCACCGAATCGATGACCAGAATATCAATCGCCCCGCTGCGCACCAGCATATCGACAATTTCCAGGGCCTGCTCACCCGTATCCGGCTGGGAAACCAGAAGTTCATCGCAGTTGACGCCAAGTTTTCTGGCATATGCGGTGTCCAGGGCGTGTTCCGCATCCACAAAAGCGGCAATTCCCCCTTTTTTCTGGGCTTCCGCCACGGCATGAAGCGCTAACGTGGTCTTACCGGAGGCTTCCGGCCCATATATTTCGGTTACCCGGCCCCTCGGGATCCCCCCGATTCCCAGCGCCTTGTCCAGCGCCAGGGAACCTGTGGAAATGACCGGCACTTCAATAATAACGTTTCCGCCGAGCTTCATGATGGAGCCTTTTCCAAACTGCCTTTCAATCTGGCTGATGGCGGTCTCCACTGCCCGTTCTTTTTCAGTGTTCTGGGTCATAGCGCCTCCTGTAAAAAAAACATTATATGGGTTTGGAAAAAGTCCAAACCCATTATAACTCTGGTTTTAACAAATAGTCAAAGCCGGCCGGCCGGGTTCATTCGACCCCCATGGGAACGCAAAGCAAATCAGAATACACAGGCCCGCCCGGTTTTAATTCACTTTTAATCAGATAAAGCCTGTCAGCCACAAACCCCCGGGATGCCGTGTTGCCGCACCGGCTGAACGCATCAATAATACTATCCGGATTGACTTTGCCTTTTATGCGGCCGAGTGTCAAATGGCCTTTAAATTTTTTATTCTCTTTTTCAATGCCTAGTTCTGAAAGCTGCTCATCCAATCGGGAATGCTGACGGGCAAGGATTTCCACGTCCCCGCCAACGCCCGACCATAGAACGCGGGGCCGTTTTACGCTGGGAAATGCCCCCAGCCCCGTTGCCGAAAGCGTAAAAGGGGTAAACGGCGCCGCAGCCGATTGCATCGCCGAACCGATTGCGTCGATATCCGTATTTTTAATATTACCCAAAAATTTCAGGGTTAAATGAATGTTCTCCGGGGCCACCCATTTGAGGCCTTTAATATCCAGACCTTCTTTTTTCAGAGCCAATTGGACCTGGCGCAGAAATCCGACGACGTCATCAGGCAGCTTGATGGCAATGAACGCTCGAATGCTTTGAGGTCCTGGTTTGCCCTGATCAGATGATAATGCCATAGATCTTCTCGATTCAAAACAGCTTCAACATACTGACGGCACGAATACCAGCAGAATCCCATGTAACAATAGATTGGCCGCAATGCCGGCGATAACGTCATCAATAACGATCCCCAACCCCCCCGGGCACCGCTTTTCAAGATAACCGATCGGAAACGGTTTTAATATATCAAAAAACCGGAAAAGAAAAAATCCGGCAACCCAGACGAGGGGTAATACGGGCAGGGCCACAAGGGCCGTCATCATTCCGATAATCTCGTCAATCACGACCTGCCCGGGATCCTCAACCCCCAGGATGGTTTCCGCCTGATGCGCTACCCATATGGCGAATACCGTAAAAATTGCCATTATAAGCAGGATGATCGGCAATTCAAGGAATGCAATCAGCCAAAAAACAATAATTCCGACAACCGAGCCGAATGTTCCCGGAGCAACGGGGATATAGCCGACATAGCCGCCAGTGGCCAATCCCAATACCAGCTTGCGCGATAAATTCATGATCGTATTTATATACTGCCTTTGTTCCTGTCAAGGCATGATGGCCTCGTCGCCTGCTTTTTACTCCGTTTTACGGCAAACCAGATCATAGACATCGCCAATGGGAAGGTCGTTGGCCGCCGCTACCGTCTTGCAGGCTTCGTATTCCGGAACGATCCGGACGGAACCGTCTGGGCGTTTCACGCGTTTGGCGGCTATTGGACCGTAAACCGTTTCAACGACAACGGTTTCCCTTTCCAGCACCCGGCGATTGACATCGTAGTAACGAACTCCCAGGGTCGTGGTCTCTGTCAGTATCCGCCGAATAACGGTCTCCCGGCAGCCGGACGGACACAATGCCTGAAGCAGGGTCCCCGGCCGATGCTTTTTCATAAATGCCGGAATCATATAAACATCCAGCGCCCCATCCGCCATGAGGCGATCAAAAAGAAACCCGTATACTTCCGGATTCATGTCATCAATGCAGGTCTCAACCATCACAATGCGCTCCACTTCCTCACCAGAGCGACCCAAAACAACCCGAAGGAGATTCGCCATGCCCTCAATGTCCCGGCTGCCGCTGCCATAGCCCGTACCTGCAATGGTCATCTCCGGAACAACCCCGAATTCCTCCGCCAAAGTTTTAATAATCGTCGCCCCCGTTGGCGTCACCAATTCATAAGGGATCTCTGTGCCATATACCGGCACATCCTTCAGAATTTCGACCGTTGCAGGCACCGGAACAGGCAGCGTGCCATGGGCACAGGCAACCGTTCCCCGGCCCAGGGGAATTTTCGAGGCGAAAACCCGGTCAATTTTTAGATAGTCAACACACAACGCCGTGCCCACGATATCTACGATGGAATCCACGGCTCCGACCTCATGGAAGTGAACGGCTTCTTTCGGACAACTATGGATATGGGCCTCCGCTGCGGCAAGCCGGTCAAACATGTCAAGGCTTAACAGTTTAACCGCGTCAGACAATTTGCTGTTTTCGATCAATACCTTGATATCCGAATAATGGCGGACCTTTTGATCCATTGAGGAAACAGTCACCCCACGGCCGGCAATACCCATCCGGGTAAGGGAATCGACTGACATATCAAATTCAAGACAAAGGCTGGATTTAAGGGTCTCGGCCAGCCACTCTGCCGGTACGCCAAGGTCAAGGAAGGCCCCCAGGGTCATATCACCGCTGATCCCTGAAAAACAATCAAAGTAGGCAATCATATCGGAACTCACTCGGCATTCTTGCCATGTTTTTGAATGATTTCCACCAAAAGTTCGGCGCTTTTCACCATATCATCGAGCCGAATCGACTCGCGCGTACTGTGAATATCTGTCATGCCGGTACCGATAACACCGGTGACGATTCCGTTTTCAAAAAAAATATTGGCGTCCGAGCCGCCGCCGGTGCGCTTGGGGGCCATTTTTCGACCCAACTCGCCCGCTGCTTTTTGGGCGAGAGAAACAAGAGGGTGGTCATCAGGAATATGGGTGCAGGAAAACTCTTTATGAATGGAAGCATTAAATTTGGGCAAGTCATCCAATCGGTGCTGATTTTGATAATCCGTTACAACGGACTCAAAAGCCGACATAATGGTATCGGTGACCCGTTGAAGTTTGGCTTCATCATGGCTCCGGGCCTCGCCTTTTACCCGCACATGCTTAGGTACGATATTGGTTGCCCCCTGGGCTTCAAGGACCCCTATATTGCACGTTGTCTCCTCATCGATCCGTCCTAATGAAAGCTTGGCAATCGCCCGGCTGGCCAAAAGGATCGCGTTTATCCCCTGTTCCGGTTCCGCCCCGGCGTGGGCGTCCTTGCCATAAAGGTTGATCTCGAATTGATTGGCTGCCGGGGCTTGGGTAATAATGGCATCGATGTCCGATGTATCCAAGGCATACCCATAAGGGGCGGCAATTAAATTAAAATCCAGATTTTTGGCGCCAAGCAGACCGATTTCCTCGCAAATAGTAAAGACCAGCTCGATGGGGCCATGGCTAAGCCTATTTTCATTGATTGCCGTCAGGGATTCAATAATAATCGCAATGGCACTTTTGTCATCCGCGCCTAGAATGGTATCCCCTTTGCTTGTAAACACGCCGTCGGCAAATTCCGGTTCCACCCCTTTACCCGGCGAAACCGTGTCCATATGGGCGTTTAACATTAGCGGGGAAATATTCTTGTCCCCGGGGATTTTCATGATGAGGTTTCCCGTATTACTCCCGGTTTTGCTGCCCGCCTTATCAATAAATATTTCCGGTTTCAAAAACGCAAGCATTCGGCAAATGGTATCCGAAACATTGGCTTCTTCCCTTGAAATACTGTCGATCATGACTAAAGTTTTAAATGTTTCGGCAAGACGTTCTCTATTTATCATATTTTACCTGCAGATCTCGTACTTAAAAAGTATTGACAACAATCAACGGTTACTTTTACTTTAAGGGCCAGCATCTAAGGAAGTGCGAAGCTCACTGGTGGGGCTCCCGGACTTCAAATCCGGTGTAGGGCGTTAACACCGTCCTAGGTGGGTTCGATTCCCATGCACTTCCGCCAAATTTATCGTTCAATTGCACAGAATATTATAACAGACAACCGGCTCTGTCTTGTTTTTGACATAAACCTCCCCCCGGCATTCAAAATTAAAATCACAGGCACTTTTTCGGAAAGTATTTTCACCGATAATAATCTCTCCGCCTTTGGCCATTTCCTCCAGCCTGGCGGCGACATTGACGCAATCCCCGATAACGGTATAGTCCATACGGTTTGACGATCCAATGTTACCGATAATGGCCACTCCAGTGTTGATTCCAATACCTATCTCAAAGTATTCCTGGTTTTCCTGGAGCCTGCGGGTCATAAGGGCCCGGGTCGCCTGCTGCATTTCAAGAGCCGTCCGGATGGCGTCTTCAGGGGGATTGGTATCTGATTCCACAAGACCAAAAACAGCTATCAGCTGATCCCCTACAAACTTGTCCAGTAAACCGTTATTCTTAAAAATAGTATCAACCATGATACTGAAATATTCGTTTAGCATCAAGACGACGTCGTCCGCCTTCATCCGTTCGGCGATGGCTGTAAATGAACGGATATCGGCGAATAGAATCGTTACTTCACGCCGCTCGGTTTCCAACAGGACGCCATCTTTTAAATTGATCAGCTTGTCAACCAGGTTGTTACCGACATACCGACTCAAGCGATTCCTCAGAGCTTCTTCCTGCTTGGTTTTTTTATATGACAGGGCAAGGTCCCGGGAATAAATCATCAGCTGTGTGGCCTGTTCCTGGTTTTTCCGCTTCATTTTTTCCAGGTTTTGCAACATCCCGTTGACATGGTCAGCAATTTCATTTAATTCCCGGTCCGCCTGAATCTGTATCGGCCCTTTGTTTTCACCGCCTTCCAGTCGGGCGATTTCCTGACTGAGAAAAAACAACTGGTCAGCCGACCGACGAAGCAATGAAAAACCCGACAGGATGGATATCAAAATCAACGGAAGGAAAAAAATAAAGGTCTCAGTGAAGTTTATCTGATTGTTAATGAATAGATAGATCAGCAACAGATAGGGTATGACGGCCATCATGGCCAGTGCGACGACAATTTTACCTCCAAGGCTCTTATAGTCGCTATAATAGGCTGGTTTTCCCCTTTTCATTCCTTCATCTCGGGATCGCTGCTGTCAATTCGTTCAAAATCAAACGTCCGATCAAATCGAACAGCCACACGAACCGATCTATCCGCAGAATCTTCCTCCTTACCTTCAACACGGACAACCGTTGCCTCGGCTCGGATACAGGCTCTGACATCATGGGTTCCAGCCAAATAAATGATCGTTTCGATCTGCTGCCCCGCATAGTATTTTTCAGGCTGACACGGTAAAAACAAGGCGCCGCCTCCGGATACATCCTGTAATTCACCTTGATCCCAGCTTAAAGCTTTATCATCTCCAGGGAATTTTACCGAAACGTCAAATTCAACAGAGTACCGTTTAAAGACCCGTTTGTTCTGTTTTTTGATCATGGTAGGGCCCGAAGATGTCCGAAAAGCATACGTCCGGCGAGAAAAAGGGCGTTTTAAAGGCAGTCTTAATAAATTTACCAGTCTGTTTCCCATTGAAAAGGTATATATTCTATGTAATTACACAAACGCGACGGACTTCATTAATATCGGTCAACCCTTTGAATACCTTTAAAATCCCATCCTGCATCAGAGTGGTCATGTCTTCCTGCTTGGCCTGGCGGAATAGTTCCTCGGCACTGGCCTGTTTTTTGATCATCCGTTTGACCTCTTTACTCCCATCCATGAGCTCGTGTATGCCCATCCGCCCCTTATACCCGGTTCCGTTGCACTGCTCACAACCGACCGGTGCATAAAGCTTTAAATCCGACGTGTACTTGATGCCGGTCTTTTGGAACTCCTCTGGCCCGTAATCGTTTACCATTTCATCAAATTCTTCTTTTGACGGCGTATACTCCTTGCGGCAGTTTTTACAAAGACGCCTAAGCAGCCGTTGGGCCAAAACCACCAGGAACGCATCGGAAAAGTTCAACGGATTTAATCCCATATCCAATAGCCGGGTTACGGTTTCAGGCGCGCTGTTGGTATGAAGCGTAGAGAAGACCAGATGGCCGGTAAGTGAGGCTTCAACACCGATGGAGGCCGTTTCGTAGTCCCGCATCTCACCAACCATAATAACATCCGGGTCGGCCCGCAGAAAAGAGCGCATGATTCTCGCGAAATCCAGGCCGATTTTGTTTTTAACCTCTACCTGACGCAAGCCGAGCTGGGAAATTTCCACCGGGTCTTCCGCCGTCCAGATTTTGCGATCCGGCGTATTGATATGATGCAGGGCGGAATGAAGCGTGGTGGTTTTACCAGACCCGGTTGGGCCGACACACAGAATAATCCCATAGGGCTTATTGATGGCCTTTTTAAGCATCTCATAGTTCCGTTCCGTCAAACCGAGATCCTCAAGCTGCATAGCGCCGCTGGTAGCCAAAATCCGGAGAACGGCATCCTCATAACCGCCGGCAGTAGGAAGGGTTGCCACCCGGAGTTCAAACTCCGGAATTCCTCTGCGCTTAAATTTGATCTTGCCATCCTGGGGCATCCGCCGCTCGGCAATATCCAGATTAGACATGATCTTGACCCTTGAAAGCAGCGCGTGTGCGAATGAATTGGGTATTTCTAAAAAGTCCTGGCAGACCCCGTCAATGCGAAACCGGATCTTGGTTCGTTTGGTCACCGGCGAGGGCTCTATATGAATATCCGAGGCATCCTTGCGATAAGCGGAAATAAGCATCTGGTCAACCAGCCGAACGACTTTTCCGGAGCCTTCGTCAAGCTCTTCAACATCATCTTCTTCCTCTTCATCTTCCTCAAAAGCGATATCCGGCATATCATCCATCGCATTCGAATTCGAATTACTTCCTTCTATCGTCCCTGACTGGTGCGACTTTTTCTCTTTGAAAAAAAGATTGATAATTTGCTCAATGTCTTCTTTGATTCCAACGGAAAACATGAATTTATTGGTATTGAACAACGCCTTGGCATGATCCAGTTTTCTTAGGTCCTTGGGATCATCCATTAAGATTTCGATATGCCCGACATCCCAATGCACCGGCACCCAGAGATCCTGCAGCAGAAAAGGTTTTTTCAGGTTGCTGAGCAGTTCATAGGGCACTTCCACCTTTGGATCAAACGTCCGGAACTGACAATTATAGTAAGCGGAGAGCGACTTGCCAATATTATCCTTGGAGACCTTGAACTGCTCCATAAGAATGAATTCAACGCTTTTTTTCATTTTTTTGGAAAGCGTCAGCGCCTTCTGAAGCTGGACGGTGGATACGATTTCATTTTTCAACAGGTAATCGTAGCGGGATTCGTATCGCCGATCCGGCTGCACAGCCTCGAGGCGCTCCTTGATTTTGGGATACACAGGATCAATTTTCTGCACCGACTCATAGCATTTTATGGACAGCTCCTTATAATCCCTTTTATCCAATTCCTGACCGAGGTAGAACTTAATTGACGCTTCAGTTTTTTTCGGCAGTTTATCTTCTTTTACAATCCGATCAATTTCCTCAGATGCTTCTCCCGGCGGATAAACCGACAGCAGACAGTCCAAAAAATCCTGCAGAAAATCCTCGACCGGGAACTCGGTCTGAAAAAGCTTCTGGTATTCGGAAACCGCCTCCTTAAATAGCCCCAATTCCTTAAAGGCAGTCGCACTGTCATAGATTTCGGGACCGCTCTCCCCGATGGAGAGACCGGTTTTGATATGGGTTACATCTTCGGTGGAAAGATCGTACTCCGGTTCCTGGGCATCGTCTTCGATCTCCTGCCTGAGCTCGTCAATTTTACTCTGGAGTTCATTTCTTCTGGCTTCCTCATCATTGGGCAGTTCTGATAAAACCTGTTGATATATGGCCAACGCCTCATCATATAGCCCGTGGCCCTCATAGGTATCTGCAGTTTTAAGCCTTGATTCCACATCATTGGTTGTCGTTTGAGCATCTCCCATTTTGATGCCTCCTTTATCACCGGTAATCATAAAATACGGTTTTCAGGCATTTCACCATCTTACTATATTTTAATAATATTTATAATTATAACAAATTCGGGTTGCTTTGCAAAGAGCAAAAGGACTTTTCAACAAATCGGGAAGGCAAATTAGGCAAGGCTTGCGCGCTGTCAGTAAATCCCCGAATACACATACTCCATAATTCAACAACGCGCTCCATTTAATAAGAACTACAAAGAACTACATTCATACTTCTTGTCTTAAAAAATCTTTTTCCGCAGCAGTTGGCTGATACCTTTGCCGGTTTTTTGTTTATCAAGTACCGGCAACAAAACCTCACAATTTAATCGGACCATCGACATCGGCGCATGATCATCAAGAATAACCATTAAATAACCGTTATTCGTTTTCCGGATATAAAAACGGCCCTCATCAAACATTATTTCAGCTTCTGTGACACCGGTTAATTCTTTAACCATAGAGGACCAGTTTACATTCTTTGTTTTCTCCTCATCGGATTGATAATCTTTTGTAAATTGAGAAACTGACAGCTCGCCCTCCTCTGTCAGGAATAAAATACCATGAACCCCCTCAATGCCAAGTACGTCTTTAAACATATCCGCCATGATCAATCCCGTTTACCCGATTGCTAAAAGTATAGATCAACTTAGAACCCCTATAATTCGGTCTCTCGGTGCATCCGGATCGATTGAAATAACAGTTGTTTCATCATCTTCCGGCAGGACAAGATACTGCCCTTCGCTGCCCTTGCTTGCATAGAGAACATTTAACTGACCGAGATCAAAAATTTCACCGAGATTTGACGCTTGAATTATTATCTGATCCCAGTCATCATCCGTATAGATATCGTTAATCCCGCTATGATTACCCAAAGCAGCTGCCAATTGCCTCCGAATCGATTCTACTGCCGACAACTCTTCTTCGGGCTCGGTCTCTTCAACTACCGGTGGCGGGTTCTGTGCCCCCTCAACATCAGCCTGGGCTTCAATAGCCTCTGCCTTTACATCCCCCGGATTTACAGGTTCTTCACCGCTTACAGGTTCATCCAGAACGATTTCATTGCCATCAGCAAGGGCTTGACTGGCTTCCTCGTTTTCATCCTTTGAACGCATGGCGTCCAGTAAAATAGCCTGCAAATCCCCTTCGATAAGTTTCTCTTCAAAGACACAATCGTTTTCAATCGAAACAGATACGCTGGACCAGGAAAGAATCTCGTATGCGGCCGCCTTGCCTTGTCGACCGGCGATACGGGCATTAACAATGTCACCGTTTCGGAAAAATAGAACCCCACCCAGTTTATTGGTTTTATTGAGTACATGCAACGTGCAGGTTTGCTGCTCCATTTCCACAAGCTGGAGAAAGGTTTCCAGAGAAACGTTATGCAGATTTCCCCCGGCGACTTTTTTGCGCAGTATTTTATTGATTTCCCCGGCCAATATATCCGGAGAGAACGGTTTTGTCAGATACCCGGCGGCCCCGCTTCGAAACACCACGTCTTTTGTTTTGGGCCGGTCATAAGCGGTGACAATAATCACGGGTATATCCGGGTAATTTGCCAAAATCCGCGACAGAAGATCAAACCCGTCTATACCCGGCATGCGCAGGTCCGATACCACCACCACGATATGCTCCTGTTTAAGGATTGCCAGCGCACTGTCTCCGCTATCCGCAGTCCTTATCGCAAAATCCCTTGAATAGCTTCCCAGTTCCTTGTGCATCAAGCTCAGCCATGACTGGTCATCATCAACAATCAATACTTTGGGCACCATCTATAATATTTTCCCTCCCGGCGGCCTTTTAACAATATACAGAATTGCTTCTTTGTTTAAATCTCTACATCAAACGTATAAATCTCATCAATATATTCTTTATGCCACGATGCCAAGTACTTGCGAAAACTGCCGGCAATACCCAGTTCTGATACGATCTCCCTGACGCATTCGACCACCCCCCTAACCAGCTGGGGTTGGGATGCGTTTCCTTTAAACACCAACTGACCGTTTAAATACCTAAAATCTCCAGCGAATGGATCTAGAAACTCGTATTCATCCACTTTATCCATGAATTTACGATTGAGAAGGGTTTCGAAATCAGCCCGGATTTTTTTATTCGCCCGAACTACTTTTTCCAGTAAAGAAAGAAGGCTTTGAAGCATTAAAATCACACGTTGCTGATCAGCCTCTTCCGGGGTTTTCCGTTCAGCCGAGGCCTTTTCAGGTTTTTTAGGGGCTGCTTTTTCAGGTTTGCCTCTGGAGGCTGAAGCTGCTGTTTGTTTGGTTGATGTAATATTGCCCAGATCGGTTTTCCAAACATTGAACAGCCCGCTACGCTCCCCGCATCTTTTAATGAGATCGTCCCTGTATCCCCGGCTTCGATCCACATCGCTCTTTCCTTTTGCCGAAGATCCGCCGATGATTTCCCCGTTGAAAAAAAATAACAGGCCCCCACCTGAACTGTCGTTTAACTGAACATCGATATACCCGGTGAGCTTTTCATCCTCCATCTTCTTTACAAGCCCTTCCAGATCTGTAAACTCTGAACTCAAATCACTGTATAGGGCACTTGAGTTTGCCAAATTCGACCAGTAATAAAGCCGATCCGGCTGAATCCGATACACGGAAACAGAAAAATTATTTCCCGAAGCCGCTTTGATGATACGGTCAACCGCCACTTGACCTGTCACTTCAGATTTTTTGTCCTTGTAGGAGCCGTTCAGTATATTTTCGTCGTCAAAAAATACAACCGCTTCTGCTGTTGGGGCCTTAAAGTAAATACCGCCGCTCTCCAGCGCCCCCTGATAATGTTCCAGCAGTTTGTCGATTTTCAGGTAATAGCTGTTTAGATCCTCTATAACCGGCTTCTCTTTGGGTATAATGATCATCTCATTTCAGCTCCTTAATAATATATTATTGAATGGGCGTAGACAAAACAAGCAATGCGGAACAAACCTCTCCGCATTGCTTGCAAAAATTGATCTTTCTGGTTCCAAGTTGCCTATCGACGGCGCCTCAGCCGTTCAATGGAAAACCTGAGGCTATCCTGCATTCGGGAAATCGCATCCGCCAAGCTACCAATCTCGTCTTTGGCTTTGACCTCAATTTCGGCCTCAAGATCGCCAACGCTGATCCGGTCCGCGGCTTCCGTCAGATACTGGATGTTTCGGGTAATCCGATATCCATAGATGGTAATGCAAAGACCGATGATAATGATGGCGCCGATAAGAATCCCAAAGTTGATGTTTCGGGTATTGGTGGACATCTGAGCGGCCGACTGCTTCAGACTGTCGGTCTTTTTGGTAAACTCATCAATATAGGCTGTGGTCATCAAAAGATAGGGCTTGCCCTCCAGCGCAATCGGTGCAACCGCCATGTATTTATCACGGATTTTACCGTCCGGGTCCTTCCAGGAATAAAATCCCTGTGTTTCTTTGCCGCCCTTGGCCCGGGTTAGGACGTTCCAAAACTGTTCAAAATGCGGGCCCAGCGCCTTTCGGATCATATCAATATCATCGATGCCGATAATATTTGGATTGGGATGCGCCCAGATGGTCCAGTCCTGGCCTCTCTCCGGCTCAGGATACTGAATAAGGCAGGAATATCCGGTTTCCCCAACGCTTTGTACGGCTATCCCTGAAAAGTCAGGGGCGTAATTGAAGTCCTCTCGTTCCAGATCCGGATGGTTCCGTAAAAAAATCTCGCACTGAATCGCTACATCCCGGGCTTTCTGCATCAGTTTTTCTTTCCCTTCCTCAAGCACGAGATCGGTACTTTTCTCGGTAATGCTGGTCGCCAATTTGTTGAGTTGTTGCTGGGAGAAAAAACCGGTAAGAGCAATCAAAATAATCGGGATCACCAGAAACAATAGCATCATTTTGCCCCGCAGCCCCAAAAAACCGGAGGGACGAGCTGCAGAAACCGCTTCAGCACGGGGCCTTTCCTCCCGCGGCGGCGCGCTTGGCACCTCTTCCACGGGCTCTCTTGAAGGCTCTTCGGCCGCTTCCATACCATAACCGGCCCCACCGCCAAAAGGTTTTGAGGCTTCCGCTTCCTGCTCTTCAATGAGTTTTGACAGATTGGTCACATGACCGCATTCACTGCATCTGACCCGGATATTTTTGCCCTTGTACTTCTCAATTTTCTCAGGATCAAGATGGTAAACTTTACCGCACTCCTCACAAATAACCGTCATGACTCGTCCTCCTTATCAAAATTGGCAACCTTTTTATTATACTTAAGGACTTTATGCTTAAAACCCACGAAGCCATCTGAATATTAACTTCGCCCGTATGATTTTCAGGTTTCAATTTCCCTGAGCTTTTTAACCATGGATTGCTGAAAAGCCACTTTCCTCTCTTCACGAATTATCTGACGAGCCAGCTGGTCAACCAGTTCCGCCGCCCGATGGGCAGGAAATCTTGACGGATCTTCACCCATATCGTTTATCTCATCTTCAATCACCACATCGGCAATCGGTCCCATTGCCCGGGAAAGTTCATTGGAAAGTGCATTAAAAAAATCCCGCCCCAGCGTTGGCATCGCATCTTTTGCCACCTCAATAAGGCGAAGTTTATGGAGCTTATTTAGGACACCCCGAAGGTGCTTCATATTTACATTCAAGGAACGAGCCACTTGAGCAAGATTCTTGGTTCCATCCAGCTCCATTAAAACCTGCAGCATTTCACTATCCAATGAGACTTCACCCAAATCCGCACGGACGGTCCGCTTAAGCACCAGCCTGGATATATCCCCTGAAAATTCTACCATATATCAGCCTCCGAATGCTAATGACAGCAATCTTCTAGAATAATATTTTAAATATATCATATTTTAACACCAACAATCAAATCAGGCACCGATATTTTTAATCAGCTGACGCAGAATACGGAACTCCTCCTGAAGCGTTTTTTTAACCTCAGATAGGATATAATCCGCCATCTCCCGGGACTCCGGAGACAAACTGGGCGGGGCCTGAGCGGGTCGTCTGGCTGACACCGGTTCGGCAGCCTCGGAAGCAACCTCGAGAGTCTCTGGTGCCTCTTGTTTGGCTAGTACCCGTTGTTTGAACCTTTTATATTTCTTAACCTCGCCGGCGATCATTTTTTTCTTTTCAGCTTCGCTCAATCCTTTAGAAAGAAGCGCTCTTTCAAATTTTTTAAATACTGATGTGACCAACTTGATGGCATCCGGATCGGCCTTGGCCTTTCTGGCCTTAATGTATTTCCCCAGAGACTCATGCAACTTTAGAAACAGCAGGTAAACCCGGTCATCCTTGTACTGGGACTTTAAACGTTTTACCTCCTGAAGGAACTCCTTCATGGTTTTATCGCTAATCTCCCAATCAATGGAGAAAACCAGCGCTTTTAGATTGTCAATCGGCGTTGTTTCACCTGACTTGGCTTGCATTGACGGGGCTCCTTGCGTGCGGGGGGATTTTACATCAGAGGCTTTGCTGGTGGGTTTATCAGAAGCATCATTTATCGAACCGTCTTCAGGGGCTTCCCCTCCGAATAATTCATCTAACCGGCTGGACACTTCCTCGTTGAGGTTTGTATCTTCATCTTTGGGACCCAATGGTTTACCCTCCTGTCGGTAATTATTCGAGTTTTTTTCTTAAGGACGTAACGGTCAGGGCAATAATTTTTTTCATAGTGGCCGCCACGTTGTCGCCTTTCACCGCACTCGCCTCGAAATACGGGGCCTTCAATCGGCTATTTAAATCCTTCTGAAGGGTGTCAACGGATAAAATTGGAATACCTTCTTCTTCCAGGTCCCGCTTATTGTACTGAACAACCAGCGGAATGTTGAAAATGTTCTTATTGAAGGTTTCCAGGTTCTCTTTTAGGTTTTGCAAAGAGCGAATGTTCATCTCTCGTCGTAAATCCATCGAATCCGCCACAAAGACAAGTCCGTCCACGCCTCTTAACACCAGACGCCGCGTGGCGTTATATTTAACCTGACCCGGCACAGTGTATAATTGTACTTTAATGCTGTGGCCTTTTATCTCTCCGATATCAAAGGGTAAAAAGTCGAAAAAAAGAGTCCGGTCACCGTAGGTTTTTACTGTGACCATTTCGTTTTGAATACGTTTCTTAAACTTTTGGTTAATATACTCAAGATTCGTTGTTTTCCCGCCTCGGCCTGGACCGTAATAGACGATTTTGACCTGAACCTCCTTCTTCTTCGGATTTATTAACGCCAAATCGCTTTCCTCCAGAAATAATAAGTTAACAATTGCAACAAGCTTTCCCTGTATTTCGGCGGTATGCCAACAACAGCCATTTTATCTTCAAAGCGCTCGACTTGAGAGATCTCTGTTAAAAATTTCAAACTAAAGCAGTTTTTGAATCCGCTTGATGGCTTCAGCCACTTTAAGCCGTAAAAATCCAAGAGAGACATTTTTATTAAAGATGGTCAATAACAATAAATCTTCAACCACCTTGCTAAAATGGATACTCTCTTCTTCCCCCTTATGAAAGAGCAATGAAAATTCCTGTTCTCCAATAATATTGGCCATCGCACTGACTGCCCCATAGTTGCCGGCTGCCAGGGCAGCCAGCGAAAACACATCATGACCTTTATCGCCGCTGTCCAAGTTAGCGATGACATTACCGGCTAAATCCATCAAAATAACACTCTGAACGCCCATATCGATCAGTTCCTCCTGGAGGATGTTCTCAATCGATTCAATCTGTTGCTTATCAAATTCAATCGTAAAATCCATTAATATTCACCTCTTAAAATATCAGTTAACCCCAAATTAAAGGGCAGCCCCCCTTACTTGAGTTATAATTAACGTTCCGCAGTGTTAAACACAATTTATAGTTAATTAGCTTAAAGCTACCACAGAATCAAATAAAAAAATATCAATTAAATCAGTTTTATCTGAAAAATCTATGCCTTCGCAGAGAAAATCACGGCTGATATTTATCATCCTGAAATTTCTTATTCCAATTCGTTTGTTTATTACCATAAACGCCGCTCTGTATGCAAGCATGAATCTTGCTCTTCGAAACAACTACATCGCTGTACCATAAACCTTAAAAAATAAACCTGCCCTTCTTTATTAACAGGCCGCCCCACAAACTGCAGTCAATACGTATTTTTACCTAAACTTAGCGATTTCTAAGTATTAGAAAAATACCACTCTACCAGTTTTTCTGCAAGGCCAATATACTGATCGACCCTTAATTGATACAGCTGTTGCTTGGCCGCTGCGGGTACATTTTCCAGGGAATCGATAAACTGCTCTATATCCGCTTGAGTCACGGACCGTCCCCGCGTCAGTTTTTTCAATTTCTCATAAGGGTTGTCCTCTTTGTATACCCGCATAACGGTTTGCAGGGCTTCGGCAAGAATCTCCGGGTTAGCCTGAATATCCTTTCTCAACACTGCCGTATCGACGCTTATCCTGTCCAGACCTTTCAACACACTTCTAAACCCAATCAGCAGGTAACCAAAAACTGATCCCAGATTACGCAGTACGGTACTGTCGGTAAGGTCCCGCTGATACCGGGAGTTTAAAAACTTGACCGCCATGTGCTCCATTAGTGAAATGGCAACCCCCATATTGCCTTCACTGTTTTCAAAATCTATGGGGTTAACCTTGTGAGGCATGGTCGAAGAGCCAATTTCGTCCTCCACGGATTTCTGCTTGAAGTAGCCGAGAGAAATGTAACCCCACATATCCCGATCAAGATCAATCACAATGGCAGCGATACGCGTAAGGATATGCAAAATCTCGGAAATATAACTGTTCGGATTGATCTGGGTAGTCAAAAGGATCGGCGTAGCCCCTATATATCGGGCAATAAAATCCTGTGAGGCGGAAATCCAGTCGATTTCCGGAAAGGCAAATTGATGGGCACAAAAATTTCCGCTTGCCCCGTTCATTTTGGCCTGAATATATGCAATGCGAAGATTGCTATACTCAAGGCGCAGCCGCCAAGCGAAGTTGACCATCTCTTTTCCCACAGTCGTCGGTGTCGCCGGCTGGCCATGGGTTCTGGAAATCATCGGCGTCGCCTTATATTTTTCCCCCAGCGCTTCAAGTTTCTGAAGGATCTTCACCAGCTCATCCAGCAAGAATTGGCGGCCGGCTTTAATCATCAGAGCATAGGCGCAATTGTTGATATCATCGGAAGTGCAAGCGAAATGAACCCATTCCTTCAAATCGGCAAGCCCAATTTCGCAGAGGCGATCCTTTATATAGTATTCAACCGCCTTGACATCATGATTGGTTATTTTTTCCGTTTCCTTGATGGTTTTTGCTGCCGCTACATCAAAATCTTCAGCAATGGCGCTAATCTTTTTTAGCGCGGCCTTATCTGCCGTATCCAGATTCAAATCTGTAAGCAGAAACTTCAGCCATTGGATTTCAACATATATGCGGTGCCGGATCAGGCCGTATTCGGAAAAAATATCTGATAATTCTTTTGTATATTTTAAATATCGGCCGTCAAGGACCGAGATTGCCTGAATGCTTTCCATATGATTCCCTTTCCAAAAATAAAGACCCTGATGAGATCGGGTTCTAAGTGACTTTACGGTTTAAGGTATAAGGTTTAGGGTATAAGGTTAAAGGTTTAAAAAAATCAAAATTTTAGCCATATAGGTCGGATAAACAAGGCGCTTTCGTCAATTCCTGATCGGTTTATCGAGATTTGTACAATCAATGTAGTGGAAGGCTTCAGCCTTCCAGCGGACGCGGCTTGCTGCATCGGTCGCTTCTGCGAATGGCGGGCTAAAGCCCGCCTCTACATCGCATCTACCATAAAAGTCACTTTTAGGCTCGGTCCCGGACTGCGGCCCGCGGGGAAAGCTTCCAAATTACCACGGTTCAGGGGGCAGAGATCTCCGGGTCGTGACTTGGTGAACCTTCAGCTTCCAGCGCTGTCGCCTTGTTGAGCCCCGTAATTCGCTTTTGGCTGCATTGCATCAATATAGCTTGAAATCCCCTTGATAATGCCTTCACACACATTCGACTGATAATCGGAATCCGTCAGCCGCTGGCATTCCCGCTGATTGCTGATAAATGAGGTTTCAATCAAAATAGACGGCATTTGCGCCCCTAAAAGCACATAAAACGGCGCCTGCTTAACGCCCTTGTCATTGATTCTTGAATATTTACCGGATAAATGGCTGCACAACGACTCCTGCACGTAGGTCGCCAGCCGGCTGGATTCATTAATTTTGGCATTATTTAAAAGATCCTGGAGAATCGAATCCAGTTCACTGATATTTTTTCTGGATGTGGCATTTTCTCTGGCGGCTACGGCAATGGCCTCTTCATCACTGGTGAGGTTCAAAAAATAGGTTTCAATGCCAAATGCGCGATGGCTTCTGGCTGCATTGGCATGAACCGAAATAAACAGATCCGCCTTCTTGGTATTGGCAAACGCCGTCCGCTCCTCCAATGTCAAATATTTATCCGTCCTTCGCGTCATCAGGACGTCACAGTCAAATTTTTGCCTTATTCTTTCTGCCAGCTTTTTTGATATTGAAAGCACAACATCTTTTTCATACACGCCCCGAAGATAGCCCGGAGCGCCGCAGTCTTTGCCGCCATGGCCCGGATCAATGACGATCCGCTCAACCTTCAAACAGAAAGGGGTTATCACCGGATCGGACGCCGGTGCAGGCAGCTTTTGTTTCTGCTCCCCCCTTACATCAATGACAATTCGGAAGGGATTTTTCAGCGAGAATATATTGTAATCCTCAAAGGATTTTATATCCACCACGACCCGCACCACATCTTTGGTATGTTGCCCGGCCCGCGCCGTTCTGAGCAGACTGTCATTGATGGGTATCTTTTTCTCGACATCCCCCAGACGGGTATTGTTAAGATCTACGTAAAGCCGCTGGTATGGCTTGCTGATGGACGGATCTTTGTTCAGCAGATTGTTCTGAAAACTGGTTTCCTTGGTTGCGTCAATGACCACCCGGGTATATTCAGGACTCGACCAGTACCGGATACCGGTTACCGTGGCCATTTGTGAATTTCTGGATTGCTCCCTTTCATCCGCTGCATGGTTGCTTTCAGCTGAAGCTGATGCCGCAATGGATTGGCTGATAGCATTTTCAATGGCGTCAGGCATCCGGTCAAGGCGCTCCAAGGCTTTATTCCTGTAGTCGCTGTCCGGATAGGTATCTATCAGTCGATTGTAGATGGCGGCGGCCTTCTCCCGGTCATTATTATTATATGAATGCTCGTAGAGGTTTTCATACAAACGCCCGCTCATAAACATTGCCGCCGGCGCCCAGGGATTTTCCGGGTATTGGCGATAAACATCGGCAAAGCGTTCAATGCATGATTCCCAATAGCTCCTGTATTTCTGCCGTGAGCGATGCTCGCAAAGCTCTTTGTAGCAGGCTTCCCCATCAAAATAGAGCTGTTTTGCCGATTTGCCGCCGGCCGGATATGGTTGGCTCAAGTGCAGTAATAAAATGAGGATAGTGATATTTATAATGACCGGCAGCCGACTGTATCTGAAGCGGCCCTTTATGCGCCTATCAGCCCCTGTTTCTGAGTCATCTGTATTAATGCGCCAATTATGGCCGGGTACCGCTTTTTTTGTATTTTTTTTCATCAGCTGAATGGTTTGCCGTTTCTTTAAGCATATGGAGATAATTAATGGCGTCAAGCGGTGTCATTGAGGATATATCAACTTCTCTTAATTTATCAAGTATAACCTGTTCCGGTGTCCTGAAAAGACTAAGCTGGACATAGCCTTCACCTGAAGAGGGCTCATCTATTCCTGCCTGTGAGGATTTTCCAAGCGGATAACCCGTATTTTCAACATTCGAAAGAATTTTCTTTGAACGCCGGACAACCTGCTCGGAAATACCGGCAAGCCTGGCTACCTGAATCCCATAGCTGCGATTAGTGGCCCCCTCAACAATTTTATGCAAAAAAATGATTTCGTCATTCCATTCCTTGACGGAAATGTTGAAATTTTTAATTCGCGGCTTGATATGCGCAAGCTCAGTCAGCTCATGGTAATGGGTGGCAAATAACGTTTTAACGCCTTCGCCGTATAAATCGTGCAAATGCTCGGCCACCGCCCAGGCAATGCTCAGTCCGTCATAGGTGCTGGTGCCCCGGCCGATCTCATCCATCACCACCAGACTTTTGGGCGTTGCATTATTGATAATATTGGCCGTCTCCTCCATCTCAACGAGAAACGTGCTCTGCCCCTGGGCCAGATTATCCAGTGCGCCCACCCGCGTAAAAATCCGGTCCGTAACCGATATGCTGGCTGAGGCAGCCGGTACAAAGGAGCCCATGTGCGCCATTAAGACAATGAGTGCCACCTGCCTCAAGACGGTCGATTTCCCCGCCATATTCGGGCCGGTGATAATCATTATCTGATTCTGTTCATTGTCCATGGTAATGGTATTGGGCACGAATCTTTCCGCGGCGACCAGTTTTTCAACTACCGGGTGGCGCCCCTCTGCGATGTTGATCACCCCGTCCTGATTTATCGACGGCCGGGCGTAATGATTCATATCCGCTATTTCAGCGAGATTTATCAGGCAGTCCAGTCTGGCAATAAACCGGGCGGCTGATGCGAGTTCAGCATAATGTTCGGCCACCTTATGCCTGATATCCTTAAACAATTCGTATTCAAGCGCCGCGCGCTTCTCCTGAGCGCCCAATACTTTGGATTCAAAGGTTTTCAGCTCTTCAGTGATATAGCGCTCGGCATTGACCAGCGTCTGCTTTCGGATATAATGGGATGGCACGGCTTCCGCCCGGCCTTTGGAAACCTCTATATAATAACCGAACACCTTATTATAGCTGACTTTCAAAGATTGTATCCCTGTACGTTCCCGTTCTTTGGCCGCCAGTTCGGCCAGATAGGACTTCCCCTCGGTAGAAATGCGGATTAACTCATCCAGATCACTATTATAGCCGCGCTTGATGATCCCCCCTTCGTTAAGGGTCGGCGGCGGATCAGTTTCGATGGCGCCTTCAATCAGCTCCGCAATTTTTGAAAGCGGGCTCAATACGGCATCATCCCATTGGTATAACTCCGCAGTCAAAGGTTTCAAATCCTCAATAATTGCCGGCAGCGTCATGATGGACCGTTTTAACGCCAACAGATCCCTGGCATTGGCCTGTTCCATGGCGATTTTACTGCCCAGCCGTTCCAGGTCGGCGACGGATTTTAAACTCTCGCGAATCGATTTACGCACGGAAAGCTGATTCTTAACCTCCTCCACCGCATCCAGGCGGATTTGAATGCTTGATGCGTCCTGTAGCGGATAGCGAAGCCATTGCCTGAGCAGACGCCCGCCCATGGCCGTCACCGTTGCATCAATCACGCCAAGCAGGGTTCCCTGCTTGGCGCCGGTACGCAGATTTTGTAAAAGTTCCAGGTTTCGACAGCTAATATCGTCGATAAACAGATATCCATCCAGATTATAGGTCTTAATGCCTGATAAATGAGTAATATCCTGTTTCTGAGTATCTCGAAGATAGTAGATCAGGGCGCCGGCTGCCGCTACCCCCGCCGATGCCGACTCGCAACCGAAACCTTCCAGACTCTTCGTATGAAACTGACCGACCAGTCGATGGCGGGCGTTCTTGGGATCAAACACCGAATCTTCCAAAAACGTATTGGCCGTATTTTCAAAAAATTTGAAAACCATTGAATATGAGGGACTCGTCCGGGCCGCCTCCGGAAGAACGATTTCACTCGGTGCAATTCGGAGCGCCTCTTCTAAAACTATGCGTTGGTTGGCGGATTCCGCCAGATAAAAAGTTCCCGTGGAGATATCCAGACTGGCGATACCGTTTACTTTTTCACCAAAGCAAAGGGCAACAACAAAGTTATTGGTTTTTTCATCCAGAAGGGCGTCATTGATTATCATGCCGGGTGTCACCACCCTGACCACATCCCGCTTGACCAGCCCCTTTGCCGCCGCAGGGTCCTCTGTCTGATCACAAATGGCCACCTTGTAACCTTTTTCGATCAACCGACCCAGATAGCCTTCAACCGACTTGACCGGAACGCCGCACATGGGAACGGCAACTTCCTCATGCTTGTTCCTGGTTGTCAGCGTGATCTCAAGCTCCCGGGATGCGATTTTGGCATCATCAAAAAACATCTCATAAAAATCACCCATCCGGTAAAACAAAATATATTCAGCATACCGGTCCTTTATCTCTAAATACTGTTTAATCATGGGGGTGATTTTGGTTTGCGCCATGTGTGTATCCAAAAATCAAGTTTGTTGACTTTGCCCGGACGAGGCGGCTTCTTCGGTTTCTGCCTGGGATGCGGCCGATGCAGGGGTTGACGGTTGGGGCTCTTTTCCCAGCTGGGATTCAAGCTCAGCCGCCCTCTTTCGTTCAGCGTTTAGCTCCTCATTCAATTTTCGGATCGTCTTGCGGGTCTTAAACCGCTGGGCAAGGCTCAAAAAATAGGAAATCAAAAGCCCGGCAACAAACAGCCCCAGCAGAATAACCCCCATATTTAACTCGGCGCTGTATTTTTGAATCCAAAGATCCACCTCTACTTTTTGCGAGCCCATTAAGAATACCCTGTTCTGATAAACCACCAAAGCGATAAAGCCCAAAACGATCAGCCATAAGACCAGCTTTATTTTTTTCATTTGCCTCCCCCTTAATTGGTAAAATACTCACAATATCTGATAACGGGCTTATAATAAATTGAATCCAACTTGTTGATCGATGTACCGCCGACGGAGCTTGCAACCCCATAAAATTTTAAACTGTCTTTTTTTAAGAAAAAACTCAACCGTTTTTCCAGTTGGGCGAAACCGCTGGAGAAACAAAGGGATTATCTATTTTCATATATTCAACGGGACCACCGATGTGTCCCCCCATACGCCAATCCGTTCACCAACGATCACCGTAATAGATGAAACACCCTTGATCCGCTTGCCATAATCAATGGCGTTGTCGATATTCTCAGCCGATGCGACCTGATTGGCAATGGCTGTAGCTGCTGCATCCGCAAGCGGACATGAATCAGAAACCACGCAAACGGCGTCTGCATGTCCGTAGCTGATTGAATGGCCGATGGTCGCCGATGAAGTGCATACGCCCAATGGATGCGCTACGGCATCCAGCCGCAGCCCGATTTTATAGCTAAAAGGTGACTGGCCTGCATCAATTGCCAATGTAAATGGTTGGTTCAACTTGACAAAAATATCCCCTCCATTTTCGATCATTACCTCTGCTGAATCTTCCAACAGCACCTTCCCGATATATTCGGCGAGCGTCCCGGCGACAGCCGCCATGGGACCGACATCGACCGCCCGACCCGCCTCCGCCATGTCACGAATGATTTGGGGCGCAGGACCGGAAATTGGTAGAGGCGCAACAGCGGTTAAGAATTCTGGATTGGCGGAAATATAGGACTCTATATATCCACGATACGTTAAGA
>JAGYOX010000010.1 GCA_018399235.1 Desulfobacterales bacterium
GCGGGCTAAAGCCCGCCTCTACATCGCATCTACCATAAAAGTTGCTTATAGGCTCGGTCCCGGACGGCGGCCCGGGGGGTTACCTCCGAATTCATTTGATAGCGCTGTTGATAGCGCTTGCAAGCCCGGTTTGATACTGGTAAAAAAGAAAAAAATCTTGTGCATTTAGAAATAAGGGGAGAGTCATAAATGACGGATAACGATTTGGAAAATCCAAACGAAAATGAGCATCAAGACCCAACCGAAAATGAAGATGAAAGCGAAAGTTTTGAAGCGCTTTTTGAATCCTATATGACCGACATGAGTCCGGATATCCGGGTAGGGGATAAGATTTCAGGGGAAATTATCGTCATCGGCCGGGATAACGTTTTTCTCAATACAGGAAGCAAAATTGACGGCGTTGTTGAAAAATCCGAACTGATAGACGAAAACGGCGAACTGCCTTACAAGGTGGGAGACAAGCTGGATTTGTATGTCATCGCCACCGGCGAAGGTGAAATCCAGTTATCAAAGGCGATTGGAACCTCTGGAAGCTCTGAGCTGCTTTATGAAGCCCTTCAAAACAAAATTCCGGTTGAAGGCAAGGTAAAGGAAACCTGTAAAGGCGGCTTCCGTGTTCAGGTGATGGGAAAAATTGGCTTCTGCCCCATCAGCCAGATTGATGTCGCGTATGTTGAAAAGCCTGAAGCATACGTGGGCTCCACATTGGAATTTCTGATCGAGCGGATTGAGGAAAAGGGGCGGAATATCGTTGTCAACCGCCGGAAATATCTTGAACGGCTCTTTGCCGAGGAGCGCGAAAAATTTCTAACCGAGGTCAAAGCCGGAGATATCCTAACCGGCAGGGTCTCCAAGCTGATGCCATATGGGGCATTTGTTGAACTGCATCCCGGAGTTGAAGGCATGGTCCATATCTCAGAGCTCAGCTGGTCCAGGGTTGCTGATCCGGATGAGGCTGTGTCGGTGGGCGATCCCCTGACGGTTAAAATCCTCTCAATAGAGGAAGCAGATGCCAAGTCCGGCGGAATAAAAATATCGTTGTCCGCCAAGCAGGTTACCAGCGATCCATGGGAAACCGTCGCGGAGAGGTTTCAGCCGGGCGATAAAGTCGAGGGGCAAGTTACTCGATGCGCGGATTTCGGGGCTTTTGTAGAAGTTGAGCCGGGTATCGAAGGCCTGGTTCATATCAGCGAGATGAGCCATGTCAAACGGGTAATAAAGGCTGAGGACTTTGTCAGTCCGGGGGATAAGGTCGCGGTCATGGTCAAAACCGTTGATCCGGCAAAAAAAAGGTTGTCTCTTAGCATTAAAGATACCGAGGGCGATCCATGGTTAAACATTGAAAACCGGCTTAAATTAGGCCAAACAGTTGAGGGGCGGATTGAAAAAAAGGCGGATTTCGGCTATTTTATCTGTTTAGAGCCCGGCATCACAGGTTTAATGCCCAAATCGAAAATCGATCGTGCGCCGTATCCCCAGGATATTGAGAAGCTTAAAACCGATGACCCCATTACCGTAAAGATCGAAGCCATTGATAGCCGGGACAAAAAAATCACGCTGGCCGTATCTGATGCGGTTGATCAAAAAGACCTGCAAAAATATACATCCGTGGGACAATCGAACAAGACATCTGCAGGCATTGGAAGCCTTGGAGAAAAACTTCAGGAAGCTATGAAATCTAAAAAATAGAAAATATATGGTTTTTCCCTGTTTTTTGGCTCTACTTCTTGGCGAATATGCCGTTTATGATCATTATCAATGCGCCCAGGACTACCAAAACCAAAAATAAGGGCAAATGAATAAACCCATCCACCCATTGCTGCATAACAGCAGGTAATTTCTCAATCCATTGAAAATTATCGGGGCCGCCAAACGTATTCATAAATGAAATATGTCCGCTGACTTTTGTACCACCGCCGGGACCCGACTTCGCCATCATCTGTTCAATCATCTTAAATCCGTAAAGTACGACGCCGCTGAGTAAAATAATCAAGCCGGCCAAAGTTGTTTTTGTCATGCCTTATTCCTCCTGCTTCCATTTTTTCTTGAATTCAAATGACACACAGGACTTCTAAATAACTTAACGGTTTAAGGTTTAAGGTATAAGGTATAAGGTTAAAAAAAATCAAAAGCTTACTGCCTCAGTGCCTCAGTGCCTTTTACTTATGTCATTCCGAGGAGCGAAAGCGACGAGGAATCTTGTTTGTTAAAAATTTCTCGCTTCCGCTCGATAATGATAATATGTATATTTTTTGAGTTATTTTTTGCAAAAATACCTCTGTGGAATAAGTCTCCTTTTACGGAATTATTAATATTAGGTATCATATATTTTTATGGATTTTAAGCGGATTTTAATTCAGCCTTCATCAGCTCACGGTTCAACCGGGCGATCTCCCGGATGGAGATGCCTTTCGGACATTCAACTTCACATTCCGCCTCATTAGAGCAGTTGCCGAACCCCAGCTCATCCATTTTCCTGACCATGGCCCGGACCCGTCGGGCCGCTTCAGGCCGACCCTGGGGCAAAAGAGCCAAATGCGACACCTTTGCGCCGATAAAAAGCATGGCGGATGAATTCGGACATGCGGCCACACAGGCCCCACAGCCGATGCATGCCGCAGCGTTAAAAGCAAGGTCCGCCTTCTCCCTGGGCACCGGAATTGAATTGGCGTCCTGGGGCCCACCGGCATTTACCGAAATGTATCCCCCGGCCTGAATAATCTGATCAAGAGCGCTGCGGTCCACCACCAGGTCCTTGACCAGTTTAAAGGCCCGGGCCCTCCAGGGTTCGATAACAATGGTCTCCCCGTCTTTAAAATGCCGCATATGCAGTTGGCACAGGGTGGTCTCCCTTTCCTTGCCATGCGCCCGCCCGTTTATTACGGCCCCGCACATGCCGCAGATCCCCTCCCGGCAGTCGTGATCAAAGGCAATCGGCTCGATACCCTTTTTTGTGAGTTCCTCGTTGACCACATCCAGCATTTCAAGAAAAGACATATCCGTTGAAATATTATTCGCCGGATAGGTCTCAAACCTTCCCTTTTTATCCGTCCGTCCCTGCCGCCAGACCTTTAGTGTTAAGTTAATCGTTGGTGCGCTCATCACTTGTAGCTCCTTTGCGTCAACTCCACGTTCTCAAACACGAGGGGTTCCTTATGAAGTGTCGGCGATTGGTCGACCCCGACGTATTCCCAGGCGTTGACGTGACAATAGTTCTCGTCATCGCGAAGGGCTTCGTGGTCTTCCGTCTGATATGCCACGTTGAAGTGACAGCCGCAGGACTCCTCGCGGTTTAAGGCGTCGATTACCATCAATTCGCCGAATTCTAAAAAATCTGCCACCCGACCGGCCCTTTCCAGGCTCTGATTAAGGTCATGGCTGTCTCCCGGCACATTGACGTCCTGCCAGAACTGCGTCCGAAGCTCCCGGATTTTATCCAGTGCGGTTTTCAGGCCTTCCATATCCCTTGACATGCCGCAATAATCCCAGAGAATCAAACCAAGCTCCCGATGGATTTCATCCACAGTCCGGCTGCCCTTTACGGCAAGCAGTCTGTCAACCTGTTGGCGGGCATTGGCTATGCCTTCCAGAAAGGCATCATGATCCGGCTTTACTTCCGGAAAGGGGGTACCGGCGAGATAACCGCCGATGGTGTAGGGAAGAATGAAGTAACCGTCCGCCAAGCCCTGCATCAGAGCGCTCGCCCCCAAGCGATTGGCACCATGATCGGAAAAATTCGCCTCCCCTAAAACAAACAGGCCTTCAATGGTGCTCATTAAATTATAATCCACCCACAGACCGCCCATGGTGTAGTGCACCGCCGGATAAATTTTCATAGGCGTTTCATAGGGGTGCTCTCCGGTAATTTTTTCATACATTTCAAAAAGGTTGCCGTATTTGGCTTCGATCACATCCCTGCCGTCCCGGCGGATGGCATCGGCGAAATCGAGATACACCGCAAGCCCGGTTTCGCCTACGCCTTTTCCTTTGTCGCACTGCTCTTTGGCGTTTCTAGATGCCACATCCCGGGGAACCAGATTTCCGAAACTCGGATATTTGCGCTCCAGATAGTAGTCCCGCTCGGATTCCGGAATTTCGTTGGGCCGACGCTTGTCCCCGGGTTGTTTGGGCACCCAGACCCGGCCATCGTTTCTCAAGCTCTCGCTCATAAGGGTGAGTTTGGACTGATAGGTGCCATGAACCGGAATACAAGTCGGATGAATCTGCGTAAAACAAGGATTAGCAAAAAGCGCACCTTTTTTATACGCCCTGTAGGCGGCGTTCACATTGCATGACATGGCATTGGTGGAGAGAAAATAGGCATTGCCGTATCCTCCTGTCGCCAGGACTACGGCATGAGCGGCATAGCTTTCCAGCTCGCCAGTAATTAAATTCCTGACAACAATACCCCGCGCTTTTCCGTCAACCACCACCAAATCAACCATTTCCCGGCGGGGGAACATCTCCACCTTGCCCTTGCCCACCTGCCGCATCAGCGCACTATAGGCGCCCAGCAGCAGCTGCTGGCCGGTTTGCCCTTTGGCGTAAAAAGTCCGGGAAACCTGGGCGCCGCCGAATGAGCGGGTATCCAGCAGGCCGCCGTAATCCCTGGCAAAAGGAACCCCCTGGGCCACGCAGTGATCAATGATCTGTGTTGAGAGCTGGGCCAGGCGGTACACATTGCCCTCACGGGACCTGAAATCACCGCCCTTTATCGTGTCATAGAACAGCCGCCAGATGCTGTCGCCGTCATTGGCGTAGTTTTTGGCTGCATTGATCCCCCCCTGGGCGGAAATGCTGTGGGCCCGCCGGGGTGTATCCTGGATGCAGAAGTTTTTCACGTTATATCCGAGCTCAGCCATCGTGGCTGCGGCTGATGCACCGGCAAGACCGGTGCCGACCACGATAATATCGAATTTCTTCTTGTTGGCCGGGTTAACCAGTTTGAGTTCAAACCGATGACGGTCCCATTTCTCTGTAAGCGGGCCGCCGGGTATTTTTGCGTCAAGCTTCATGATTACCTCGTTGTTCTAGAAACTAGAGACTTGAGACTAGAAACTAGATAAGGGTTTTTTTATTTATCGTTTTAAATGCCCCATCCAATATAAAGCGGTATCAAGCCGAATCCAAAGCCGACCAGCAGCGCGAACACAATGCCGGCGCCCTGAATAATCGGCATATATTTGGGATGATTGGCGCCGAGCGTCTGGAAAAGGCTCCAGAACCCATGTCGGACATGAATGGCCACGACCACCATCGCCGCCATGTAAAGGCATACATATAAGGCACTGGAAAATGTAGCAGATACCGTATTAAACACCAGTCCGCCGGGATGTTCGACAAAATGAAAATTCAGCAGATGGAATATAATAAACACCAGAATCAGAAATCCGGTATAAGGAGCGGTGGCCGATCCGATCGTCCGGCCGCCGGCCCATTTATTAACCGCATATCGTACGGGCCGGGCCCGCAAATTCTGTACAAACAGAACTGCGCCGGTCGATACATGGATAATAAGGAAAAATAAAAGGCCGAGTTCGGCTACGGTAATGAGGGGTCCCAAAGCATGAAGATGCTCCACATAGGATTCAAATGTCTGCCGGCCGACATATAACGTCAGGTTGCCCAACAGATGAATCAGAAGAAAAATACAGAACCCGAGTCCCGTCACCGCCATCATCAGCTTCTTGCCGATAGAGGTGGTAAATATGTTTGCTAAAGTGTTCATGAGATATTCCTATACCTTAAATCCAATACCTTATACCTTATACCTTAAACCTTATACCCTATACCTTAAACCTTATACCCTATACCTTAAACCTTATACCCTATACCTTAAACCTTATACCCTATACCTTAAACCCTATACCCTATACCTTAAACCCTATTCCCCAAACACCTCAGCGCAAACCTTGCCAATATCCCCCAAGTTTTCGCAGACGGTGACACCGCAGGACCGAAGCTTTTCAATTTTGGCGCCGGCGGTACCGCTGCTGCCGCTGATGATTGCCCCGGCATGGCCCATACGGCGTCCAGGAGGGGCGGTAATGCCGGCCACAAACCCAACCACCGGTTTGCTGAGATTGGCTTTAATATAATCCGCGGCATTTTCTTCGGCATTGCCTCCGATTTCACCCACCATAACAACCCCTTTGGTGTCCGGATCTTTTTCAAAAGCGCTCAGGCAGTCAATAAAGTTGGTCCCGTTGATGGGGTCCCCCCCGATCCCGATGCAGGTCGTCTGGCCCAGCCCCTCACGGGTTAACTGATAAACCACCTCGTAGGTGAGGGTACCGGAACGCGAAACTACGCCGATCGGGCCGCCGGGTTTATGAATCGGTCCGGGCATAATTCCTACTTTGGCTTCCCCCGGCGTGATGATGCCCGGGCAGTTCGGCCCAATCAGCCGGGAACCGGATTGGTTCAATACATGCTTGACACGCGCCATATCCAGCACCGGAATGCCTTCAGTAATGGCCACAATTAATTCAACCCCGGCGTCAGCGGATTCCATGATCGCATCTGCGGCAAAGGGCGGGGGGACGAATATCATACTGCAATTGGCGCCGGTTTTCTTAACCGCTTGCTTTACTGAATTAAAAATCGGCACTCCGTCCATATCATTGCCGCCTTTGCCCGGCGTAACCCCGGCCACCACGTTGGTGCCATATAAAATGCACTGGCGGGTGTGAAACTGTCCTTCTTTTCCCGTAATTCCCTGCACCACCAGTTTGGTATCTGAATTTACAAAAATACTCATTCTCTTATGCTCCACATCCTGTCATCACCGAATCAGCAAACAATCCGGGCCACCTGTTTACCTGCATCCTTCATATCAACCGCGGTAAAAAGTTTCATTCCGGAATCTTCAAGAATTTTCCGACCTTCTTCCACGTTGGTGCCTTCCATGCGGACCACCACGGGCACCTTGATGTCCATGTTTTTGGCGGCCGCCACAACCCCTTGGGCGAGAATGTCACAGCGCAGAATGCCGCCGAAAATATTGATCAAAATCCCCTTCACTTTTTCATCGCTTAATATGATCCGAAATCCGTTCTCCACCATTTCAGCCGTGGCTCCGCCCCCGACATCAAGAAAATTGGCAGGCTCGGCGCCGGCAAGCTTGATAGTATCCATCACCGCCATGGCAAGACCCGCGCCGTTTACCATGTTACCAACATTTCCATCCATGTTGATATAATTTAGATTGTATTTTGATGCCTCGACCTCCAGGGGGTCCTCCTCGTCAATATCCCGGTATTCCTCCACGATCTCCTTATGACGGAACAGCGCATTATCGTCAAAATCCATCTTTGCATCAAGCGCTATAACCGCATCGTCGGCTGTAAGCACCAGCGGATTAATTTCAACAAGCGAGCAGTCATAATCGACGAACAGCCTGTAGAGTTGATTGAGCATACGGGTAAAGGGCTTAATGGCGGCTGCAGGCAGGTTCAATCCGAATGCCGCCTGACGACTGTGATAAGGCTGGATACCCAGAAGCGGGTTGATCTGAACCTTTATGATTTTCTCCGGGGTGCTGGCCGCCACCTCTTCGATCTCCATGCCGCCGGCTTCGCTGGCGATCACCATGATGTTGGCCGTATCCCTGTCAATAATCAGGCTTAAGTACAGCTCCTTTTTGATCTCAAGCCCCTCTTCAACCAAGACCTGTTTAACCGTCTTGCCTTCAGGACCAGTCTGGTGTGTTACCAGATTCATCCCGATTATTGCCGCTGCATTTTCTTTAACCTCATCAAGGGTTTTTGAAACTTTGACCCCTCCGCCTTTACCACGGCCGCCGGCATGAATCTGGGCTTTGACCACGACCGGGAATTTTGCCAAAGATTCGGCAGTTCGAACGGCCTCGCCGGCATCCTTTGCCACACCGCCGTTTGGGACCGGCACCTCATACTGTTTAAAAAGCGCTTTGGCCTGAAATTCATGAATCTTCATTTAATGTTAACTCCTATTTCTAACCGATCACACACAGCACATCATTCTTTGCCACCGAATCGCCGATCTTGAAATTAATCGACTTGATCGTCCCGCTTGCCGGAGCCGGAAGTGAATTCTCCATCTTCATGGCCTCAAGGACCACAACCGTCTCGCCTTCCTCGACGCTGTCATCCACCTGTTTCTCATAGCTGATAATCATACCCGGCATCGGGGCTTTAACCGGGGTCCCTTCGGCAGGGGCAGCGGTTGACGGTTTGGGTTCCGGCTTGGATTCCGGCTTGGGCGGTGCTGTTTCCTTTTCTTCTTTTTTGGGTGGTGCCTCCGGCGCAGGCGCCCGTTTTTCAGGCTTAGACGCGGGCTCCGGCAAAGGTTTGGCCGCCGGCTGCTCCCGCCGTACCTCCGGTTTTTGGGCCGGCGATACAGCCCGTGGTGTCACCAGTGGCGGGCCGCCGGGTTCATCCACGACTACCTCGTAATATTCATCATCAACAAAGACATTAAATGTACGGGAATATTCGCTGGTCTCCGGCTCTTTCTTTTCAATCAGTTTGCCGGCTTTTGCCTTGGCAACCAGTTCCTCCTCTTTTTTGACATCCTCCATAGTTTTGGGTTTGACCTCATCCGGCGGGGATTCCAAGCCATATTTATACTTCAAAAACTTTTTGCCGGTAATGGGATAAAGGGCATAAATCAAAATATCATCGATATCCGTTGAGATGTCCTGAATATCTTCTTTGGCCTTATCAAGTTCAGATTCAAGCACTTCCGCCGGCCTGCAGGTAATCGGCTCCTCGCCCCGCTCATAGCCTTTAAGCGCCTTCTTCTGGACTTCTGGATCGATGGGTGCCGGCGTCTTCCCGTATAAACCATAGCAAAGATCCTTAACCTGTCCGGTAATCATTTTGTAACGCTCATTAGCATCATCAAACAACACGTTATTGACCGTCTGGGTGCCGACGATCTGACTGGTGGGAGTGACCAGCGGCACTTGGCCGAGTTCCTTGCGAACGCGGGGCAGCTCTTCATAGACATCGTAAATCCGGTCCAGCGCATCCATCTGTTTCAACTGGTTGACCAGGTTGGAAAGCATCCCGCCCGGCGTCTGGTGCAAAAGCACGTTGATATCGATGATTGAGACCTTCGAGTCATCCAGCAAATGCTTATATTTAGGAAGGATCTGTTTCTCCAAAATATTATTGATATCGGCGAGTGCCCGGATATCAAAGCCGGTATCGCGGTTTGTGCCCAGAAGGGCCATTACCAGCGGCTCGATCGCCGGATGCGAAGTACGGTAGGCATAGCTTGACATACACGTATCAATAATATCTACACCCGCCTCCACCGCTTTCAGATGTGTCATGGCCGCCATGCCTGATGTGAAATGGCTGTGCAGATGAATCGGAACGGATGTCTTTTCCTTCAGGGATTTGATCAACTCAAAAGCGTCGAATGGTGCCAAAAGCCCGGCCATGTCCTTGATGCAAATCGTATCCGCCCCCATATCCTCCAATTCTTTAGCCTTTGACAGATAATAGTCCAGATTATAGACGTCACCGCCCATGCGGGGTTCGGTAAGGGAATAGCAGATCGAGCCCTGAAAGTGCTTGCCGCTTTTCTTGATGACTTCCACTACGGTTTCAAAATTACGGAAATCATTTAATGCATCAAACGTCCGGAAGATATCAATGCCGTTTTCCACCGCCCGCTCGACAAACGCGCGGGCGACGTCATCCGCATAGTTTCTATAGCCAACCAGGTTCTGGGCCCGAAGCAGCATGGAAAACGGGGTTTTCTTGATATAGCGCTTAAGCGTCCGTATCCGTTCCCAAGGATCTTCATTCAAAAACCGGTGCATTGAATCAAACGTGGCACCGCCCCATGTTTCCATCCCCCAGAACCCGATATCATCCATCTTTTCAGCCACCGGAATCATGTCTTCAGTTCGTCCCCGGGTGGCAAAAAGGGACTGGTGGCCGTCGCGCAAGGTCAAGTCCTGAATTTTAACCGGGTTCTCCGCCTTGGAGCGGTCCTTGCGGTAATCCATCGAGGTCATTTTTGCTTCAAAATGGTCCGTCATATCTCTTTCTCCTCTTTCGTCCATCGCAGTGGATTAAAACCTAAACTGAGCGTTTCGATTTAGGTAAACTTGTATCCATAATCATTAGCGTTGCCTTACCATGGCTCTTTGCAGCGCCTTCATCTGCATCAAATTCCGCATATGCATTTGCTGCTGGCGACCGCTAAGGCCCCATACCACCGGGGCCGCAGCTGGTCTTTCCTCAGCCGGCGTTTCAACAACACCGGCGGCATCCAAGGACTCCGGTTCCATGCTCAAGGCCGCTTCCTCTTCGAGCTTTATGCAGGCGGCTACTGCCGAGATGGCCGCCGCTTTTTTCGGGTCAGGCTTCATCGCATCTCCAGTTAGGTATTGGGTATTATTAGGTATTAGGTATTAGGTATTAGGTATTAGGTATTGGGTATTAGCTGTAACCACCTTACCAAAAACCCAAAAAATGCTCCTTTATCTAGTTTCTAGTTTCCAGTCTATAGTCTCTAGACCGGTATATTCCCATGCTTTTTGGGCGGCAGCACCTGCCGCTTGCTGTACATGATTTCAAGGGCCTCAATCAAACGGGGCCGGGTCTCGCTCGGTATAATCACATCGTCGATATAGCCTCGCCTGGCCGCCCTGTACGGATTGGAAAACAGCTCCCGGTATTCCTCTATTTTTTCCTTGCGCTTGGCCTCAGGATCATCGGCTTCCTTGATGGTTTTTCGATGAATAATATTGGCCGCCCCTTCCGCCCCCATAACGGCGATCTCTGCAGACGGCCACGCGAACACAATGTCTGCGCCAAGATGCTTCGAAGACATGGCAAGATAGGCCCCGCCGTAATCTTTTCTAACGATTAAAAGCAGCTTGGGCACGGTGGCCTCCGAATAACACCACAAAAGCTTGGCTCCGTGTCTGATGATCCCGCCCCATTCCTGATTGCTGCCCGGCATGTATCCGGGGACATCCGCGATTGTAAGCAATGGGATGTTAAATGCGTCGCAGAACCTTATAAACCGGGTGGCCTTATCCGATGCGTCTATATCCAGGCAGCCCGCCAAAAAATTGGGCTGGTTGGCGATGATGCCAACGGTTTTGCCGTTTAAGCGGGCAAAGCAGATAACCATGTTTTTGGCATACAGGGCATGGGGTTCAAAATACTCGCCATTGTCTACAATGGACTCGATAATGGTTTTCACGTCATAAGCGGTGTTGGCATCGTCCGGAATAAATGTATCCAGGCTTTCCTCCATCCTGTTGGGGTCGTCCCCGGTTTTAACTACCGGCGGATCCTCCATGTTGTTTAATGGCAAATAGGAAAGCAGCTCCTTAATCTGGTCAATGGCGTGATCTTCAGACTCACAGGCAAAATGGGCAACGCCGCTCTTTTCATTATGAGTAAGCGCGCCACCCAGGTCTTCAAATGTAATTTCCTCGCCTGTGACCGACTTAATGACCTGCGGGCCGGTGATAAACATATGGCTGGTTTTTTTCACCATAAAAATCCAGTCCGTCATGGCAGGGGAGTAGACAGCCCCTCCGGCGGTAGGCCCCATAATGGCGGAAATCTGTGGAATAACCCCGGAACAGGTAGAGTTCCGGTAAAAAATTTCACCATACCCGCAAAGCGCATCGACACCCTCCTGGATACGGGCACCGCCGGAATCATTAAAGCCGACCACCGGAGCACCGGCTTTGTGTGCGAGATCCATTATTTTGCAAATCTTTTTGGCGTGCATCTCACCCAGTGTGCCGGCCCGGGCGGTAAAATCCTGGGAATATGCAAAAACAGGCCTATCATTAACATAGCCATACCCCGTCACAACCCCGTCTGCCGCAATGTCGGTTTTATCCATGCCAAAATCCACGCATCGATGTTTGACAAACATATCGACTTCCCGGAATGTGCCGGGATCAAACAGCCGATCGAGCCGTTCACGGGCTGTCAACTTGCCCTGATCATGCTGTTTGGAAACAGCCTTCTCTCCGCCCATTTCCAATGCATTTTTTCTAAGCTTCTTGAGTTTTTCTATTTTCTCGGAATTGCGACCCATTATTCGTTCCTTTCCTGTCGCCGGGTGAATGTGTCCAACATATCTTTAACAGCCGCCGTGGGTGTGGTTTCACCGGTTTCTACCGACCGCTTCAACAACGGCAGCTTATGCTTGATTTCAGGAGCAGTGTAGAACCACTCCTTCAACCCCTCTTCCAATAAAAAGTGCATCCAATCCAATGCCTGGTGCCTTCGTTTGGCCTCCAATTCACCGGATTCAATCATCCGGCGCCGATGCGACAAGACCGTATCCCAGATTTCTTCGATGCCGGCCGTTGTCAGGGCACTGCAGGTCATAACGGGCGGCACCCAGGCTGATGAAGACGGCAACAGCAGATGAAGGGCATCCGCAAATGCTTTTCTGGTTTTTTCTGCATTTTCCACATTATTCCCATCAGCCTTATTCACCGCAATGGCATCCGCCAGCTCCAGCACCCCCCGCTTAATCCCCTGAAGTTCGTCTCCGGCACCGGCCAGAATCAATACCAAAAAAAAATCCACCATGGATGCAACGGAAACTTCTGATTGCCCCACGCCCACAGTCTCCACAATAATCACATCGTAACCCGCTGCCTCGCAGATTAACATGGATTCCCGCGTTTTTCTGGAGACCCCGCCAAGCGAGCCGCCGGAGGGGGAAGGTCTTATAAACGCGCTTTCATGCGCTGAGAGCTTTTCCATACGGGTCTTATCCCCCAGGATGCTCCCCCCGCTTTTCGCACTGCTGGGATCAACCGCCAGAATGGCCAGTCGATGTCCGTTTTCAACCAGCTTGATCCCCAAGTTTTCAATAAACGTGCTCTTGCCTGATCCGGGTACGCCTGTGATGCCCAGCCGAATGGCCTCACCCGTATAGGGCAGCAAATGGTCAAGCACGGTTGTGACCAGCTTCTGGTGCGCAGGCAATGAACTCTCAATCAGGGTAATGGTCTTTGCCAGTACCTTGCGGTCACCGGCCCGGACCCCCTGTATGTAATAGCGGGGGTCCGTCTCCATTAACTCTTCTCCAGCGCGTTTAGCACCTGGTTGGCCGATTCCGTAACTTTTGTCCCCGGCCCAAAGACCTTTGAAGCGCCGCAGTCATAAAGAAATTCATAATCCGTGGGCGGGATGATTCCGCCGACGACCACCAGAATATCCTCTGCTCCGGCTTTTTTCAATTCGTCAACCAAATCCGGGACCAAAATTTTATGACCAGCCGCCAGGCTTGAGACGCCGACCACATGCACATCATTTTCAACCGCCATACGGGCGGCTTCCGCCGGGGTCTGGAACATGGGACTGATATCCACATCAAAACCAAGGTCCGCAAAGGCAGTAGCCACCACTTTAATCCCGCGGTCATGCCCATCCTGGCCCATTTTGGTTACAAGGATCCGTGGCCGCCGGCCCTCTTTTTCCGTAAACTGTTCCGTGCGCTTACGGATGGCGGCGATGATTTCGTCATCCTGGTACTCCGCAGCATAAACGCCGGATATGCATTGGGTGGTTGCCACGTAGCGGCCGAATACCTTTTCCATGGCATCGCTTATTTCGCCAACGGTGGCACGGGCGCGAACCGCTTCAATGCTGGCGTCAAGAAGATTGCCGCCGGATTCTGCGTATTGGGTGATCTTTTCTAATGCCGCCTTGACGGCACCGGTGTCCCGATTTTCCCGCAGCGTCTTCAGCCGCTCGATCTGCTCATCGCGAACCGCCGCCGATATTTCTCTTACATCAATTTCAGTCTGTTCGTCCACTTGGTATTTGTTGACCCCGACGATGGTCTCCCTGCCCTGATCAATTTTCGCCTGCCGTTTGGCTGCGGCTTCTTCGATGCGCATTTTTGGCATGCCGGATTCAATGGCTTTGGCCATGCCGCCGAGTTCCTCGACTTCGTTGATAATTTTTTTGACCTCCTGAGCAATCGACTGCGTAAGGGACTCAACATAATATGAGCCGCCCAAGGGGTCGACCACATCGGTTACATGGGATTCCTCCTGGACAATCAACTGCGTGTTCCTGGAAACCCTTGCCGACAGATCCGTAGGCAGGCTCACCGCCTCATCAAAAGAGTTGGTATGCAGAGACTGAGTGCCGCCGAGAACGGCGGACAGACATTCAAGGGTTGTGCGAATAATATTATTGTATGGATCCTGCTGCGTAAGGCTCCAGCCCGAGGTCTGGACATGGGTACGAAGCATCAATGACCGGGGGTTTTTGGGGTTAAACCGCTGCATCAGCTCATGCCACAGAAAACGGGCGGCCCGGAGCATGGCGATTTCCATGAAAAAATTCATGCCAACGCCAAAGAAAAACGAAAGCCTTGGGGCAAAATCATCAATATCAAGGCCCGCATTCAAGGCGGTTTTCACGTATTCCAAGCCGTCAGCCAGGGTAAATGCGGTCTGCAGCACCGAGTCGGCCCCCGCCTCCATCATATGGTAGCCGCTGATACTGACGGTATTATATTTCGGCATGTTTTTGGAGCAGTAGGCGATGATGTCCGACACGATCCGCATGGACGGCTCCGGCGGATAGATATAGGTATTGCGGGTAAGGTATTCTTTTAATATATCATTCTGAATCGTGCCCTTAAGCTTTTCCTGCGATACGCCCTGCTCTTCCGCGGCAACGATATATCCGGCGAGAATAGGCAATACAGCCCCGTTCATGGTCATGGATACAGACATTTCATCAAGCGGAATGCCGTCAAACAGGATCTTCATATCCTCCACCGAATCCACCGGCACCCCGGCTTTTCCCACATCACCGGCAACACGAGGATGATCCGAGTCGTACCCCCGGTGGGTGGCCAGGTCAAAGGCGATGGAAAGGCCTTTCTGCCCGGCTGCCAAGCTTTTTCGATAGAATTCATTGGACTCCTTGGCGGTTGAAAACCCGGCATATTGGCGGATCGTCCATGGCCGGTTGGTGTACATGGTCGCGCGTACCCCCCTCACAAAGGGCTCCATCCCCGGCAATGTATTTTCAAACTCAATATTTTCCAGATCTTCCCTGGTATATAACGGTTTTGTGATAATACCTTCAGGCGTTCTGCGGTGAAGCGACTCAAGCGGTTTGCCTCTCAGTTCCTTTTCGGCAAGTTCTTCCCATTTGGAAATATCCGTATGTTTACTCATTTCTGTTCTCCATTATACTTGTTGATGATTGGAGAGGTTCGTTTCGCTCATGAATTTAATAAAAAGATTAGGTAGCATATTAAATCCAAATGCTAAAGGCTTACCTTTCACATAGTTCTACCAGCACGCCGTTTGTCGCCTTGGGGTGCAAAAACGCGATTTTTGCCCCGCCGGCGCCCTTACGGGGGGTCTCATCAATCAGGCGCACCCCTTTTTCCTTAAGTTCCTCCAGGGCCTGATCGATATTTTCCACACGAAACGCCACATGCTGCATACCCTGTCCTTTTTTTTCAATGTATTTGGCGATCGGTCCATCCGGGTCGGTTGATTCCAATAGTTCCACCTCGCTTTCACCGACCGGAAAAAAGCCGGTTCTGACTTTCTGATCGGACACCGTTTCATCACCTTCAAAAGGCAATCCCAAGACATCGGTCCAAAAGGTCTTAGCGTCATCTATGCTGTTAACAGCGATTCCGATATGATCGACTTTGAGCAGTTTCATAAAAACTCCTTTGTTTATAAATAAAAACGGTTTCTTATTATTTCCATCATTTGATGGAAGATAAATAATAGGCTATAGTGCCATTGTCAACCTAATAATAAACCGTATTTCAACCCTTGTCAGATTCATTGCTGATGGTTTTGTAAAAAGTCAATATCGATGTATGTAAGCTTTACATACATCAAACCTACGCTTTCTTTGTCTTAGCCTGGATGCCATCAAAAAGTAACAGGCAGAATTTTTCTGTAAGCCGATCCGGATCCAAAGGGCCATCATTGATAATAGCGGGTAAAATAAGATGTTCGATCCCACCGAGCACAATCTGCCGGATACTTCTCGCCTCCAGATCTTTCCGGATATCCCCGGTTTTCATACCGTTCTCTATGATTTCTAACATCAGGTTGGTATACTGCTTTACGATTTCATAGGTTTCGCTGGTGAAATAGCCCGGATAGTTGCGAACCTCCAAAAGCAGTATCTTAGAAAAAACCCGGTCCTGGTCATAAAAATAGATGGTGCTCCATATAAATTTTCGAAGCTTATTTTTTGTCCCTTCAATCCCTTTCATGCCCCAATTGATCTGCTCTACGAAATTTTCAAGGTATTCATCCAGCACCGCATGCAAAAGCCCCCTTTTATCCCCGAAATACCGATATATTAGCGATTCGTTCACGCCCGATGTTCTTGAAATTTCGGCGGTTGTTATTGAACTGAAATCTTTTTGCGCAAGCAGGTCCCGAAGGGCATTGGCTAGTTTTATACGGCCGGAGGGCTTTGGCAGTTGATCAACAGAAGGTTTTTTTTCTCGTGTATTCATATATGGCGACACTCAATTTACAGTAATCCTTATATAAGTAAAACTTACTTACAAAGAAGTTATCTGTCAAGTTTTTTGTCTAAAAAATATTTAGAAGGTTTACGAACCGAAAAATGGAGAGGGGCACATCATTCAGGTGCGATAGGTTAAAGGCACTGAGGCACTAAGGCGATTCAGCCGGTTTTGTCATTTCGAGCGATAGCGAGAAATCTTTTGCTTGAAGATTCCTCGTCCCTGGCGATCCTCGGAATGACAGTGAGTCAACATGCTAAAATAATTGCATATATTGTTAAGTTTATTGGAAGGCTGAAGCCTTCCGCTACATGGTTATACAAATTTCGTTAAATAGCTAGGAACCGTGAGCCCTGAACCCTAAACCTTATACCTTGCACCTTGGACATTAAACCTTAAACCTTAAACCGTGAACCGTGAACTTGAAGTTACTTAGAAACGCCTTTGTTCGGATATCTTGGAAAGGGATTACTTGATGCAAACCTTCCGAACTCCCAACAGATCACAATGGCCTTCAAATACTTTCTCGATCCCATCCTGTTTAAGCGTTGTCATACCCTCGGCGATGGCTTGATCCCGGATTTCGGGCATGGGCGCACGGTTTTGAATCAACGATTTAATGGCATCAGAGGCTATCAAAAGCTCATGGATCCCCATTCGGCCGCGATAACCGGTATTTTGGCACTCCGCGCAACCGACCGGCCGGTAAAGCATCAAATCATCCGTATACTGAATATTTACATTTCTCTTGAATAACTCTTCCCCATATTCCCGAATAAGCGCTTCATATTCGGATTTTTCCGGATGATAGGCTTCCTTGCAGGTTGGACAGAGTGTTCTCACCAATCGTTGGGCCAGAATGGCAATCAACGCATCGGCAAAATTAAACGGATCCATTCCCATATCCAGTAGACGGGTAACGCTTTCCGGGGCGCTGTTGGTATGAAGGGTTGAAAATACAAGATGTCCAGTCAGGGAGGCTTCAATACCCATCTGTGTGGTTTCCCGGTCCCGCATCTCACCGACCATGATCACGTCCGGATCTGCCCGCAAAAATGACCGCATGGCCGCGGCAAAATCAAAGCCAATTTTGGGTTTGACCTGAACCTGGCGCAACCCTCTCTGGGTGATTTCCACCGGATCTTCGGCGGTCCAGATTTTACGCTCCACATCGTTAATATGAGCCAATGCGGAATGAAGCGTGGTGGTTTTTCCTGAACCCGTGGGGCCGCAACAGAAAATCAGACCATAAGGCAGGGTCACCGCATTTATGAAGCTTTCGTAGTTGCGTGATGAAAAGCCCATCTTGTCCAAAGGAATCGGCTCGCCGCTGGCAAGGATACGCATCACTACATCCTCAAGCCCCCCTTGGGTCGGGACGGTCTCAACCCGGAGCTCAATATCTTTTCCGCTGAATTTTTTAAACCGAATTTTACCGCTCTGCGGTTTGCGACGCTCCGCAATATCCAGGTCTGCCATGATCTTGACTCGAGAGATCACGGCATTCTTGTAATTGTAAGGGATAGTTTGGTACAGACTGCAAGCCCCATCCACCCGGATACGGACTTCGGTGTTTTTCTTGCCGGGCTGCGGCTCCAAATGAATATCTGAAGCCCCCCGGTGGTAGGCATCCAGGACGATTTTGTTGACAAGCTGGACGACCGCGCTACTTTCCTCGGAAACATCATAAGTTTCCTCTTCAAAATCATCGTCCTCATCTTGCATCTGGGATATGATATCATCAATGGAAGACCCATTCTCAGAGCTATTCTCCGAAGTAAAAAGATCAATCAGCTTCAGTATGTCTTCTTTGACGGCAACATTGAGCTTGATGGTTTTTTTCGGAAAAAGCGTCTTGATCTCATCAATCCGACGGATATCATCCGGATTATCAATAGCAACAACAACCTCTCCTTTTTCGGAGCGAACGGGAACCCAAACGTTATTGCGCATGAACTTAACTTTCAAGCCCTGAAGCAACTCACCGGGAATCGGCATATGGTCGTCGTATACCACAAGGGGTAAATCATAATAACGGCTTAATGCGGTGCCGACTTCTTTTTTCGGGATCTTAAATTCAGCGATTAAGATGTTCTCTACAGTTTCCTTTTTTTCCCGGGCCTTGGAAACGGCATTGTTGAGTTCTTTCTGGGTAAGAATATGGTTTTCCAGAAGATAATCAAATTTGCCCTTGCCCTGAGAGGCCATCCGTTTCTGCTTATACAGGGCAATCCCCATGATTTTGGTCAGTTCGCTGATGTTGTCTTCGTCCCGCCGTGTAAACGGCCCGCCACTCTTTCGGTTGATCAGCTGAATTACCCCTAGTAGGTAGGACTTATATAAAATCGGTGCGACCAGCACCTGCCGGGTCCGAAACCCTGAACGCTTATCCCACCGGCCGTCAAATTTCAAAGAAGAATCGATGGCACCCAGCTCCTTATCGTCATAGACGTCCTTAACGTTTAACAGCCGCTGATGGGTGGCCGCATACCCCGCCAGACTGCCGTCTGATATGGGAACCCGGATTTCGGAAATTTCATCGCCGGATTTAAACCGGGAGACCAGTTCCCGCTTTATACCATCAACATAATATATGGTAATCCGCTCAGCACCGACCAAATCGACAATATCATCTTTCAAATCGATCAGAATTTCATCAAGATTGAATGCCGCATAGATTTGGTTGCTGATCTCCTGAAGTTTGGTCCGGTATTCCACTTCGGACTTTAGATGATGCACATCTTGAGCTTCGGTCGGTGACGTCTTGGGTACCCGGTTTAGTTTTTTGGAAGCCTTCATGCCTTCCCCCATATTTCTCTTCATAAATGTTTCTATCTAATAACTGAATAAAAACCGTCTTTTCGTTCGGGCACTAACTAAAACAAAACGGATTACTCATTGCCTGAGTCATTAACCTGTTTATCTGAATACCAGATACGGTAAAGTTTTTTGATCCCACCGCCGATCAGCAAAACCCCCATAACATAAAGACAAAGCCGGATAAAAATCGACACAGAGGCAAAATGTCCAATCTCGGCGACCTGCTCCATCACATAAGGGGCTCGAAAAAAAACCCCAACGCCCATTACAAAAAGGGCGATGCCCCATATCGTCTGAACAATATCTCGGGAATCATTCATTTTATCAAGTTTTTAATTTTTTTGGCATATGCTTTATTTAACAATTATATATTTTATTAAGATTAGTTGTCAACTTGGATTCTGGTTGACCGTCTTTGAATTCATCCTATAATTAAGTGCAGTTGCCGTCTTGTTTTTGCAGGCTAAATATTTTAACCTAGAGGAGTTGTAGCATGGCGGACAACGGGCAATACGAACACAAACTTGAGCTTCGAAACCTCAGGCTTTCGGACTATCAGGACGTTAAAGAAATCATGGAACTGGTCTACCCGTCAATGGGCGGCGCCTGGGATTTTGATGAGTTTTCAGCCCTGATCGAACGATTTCCGGAAGGCCAGATATGCATAGAGGATAAAGGAAAGGTAGTCGCCGGTGCATTAGCCTTGATGGTGAATCATGATGAGTATGAGACCCGTCATGCCTATGATGATCTAGTCGGGGATGGCCGTATGCGCTCCCATGATCCTAATGGGGATATACTTTATGGCATCGATATCTTTGTTCATCCGGAATACAGGGGACTGCGCCTTGGCCGAAGGCTCTATGACGCCAGAAAAGAGCTCTGCGAAGAGATGAACCTGAAAGGCATTTTGTTCGGCGCCCGCATTCCCGGATATAAGGATCACGCGGATGAGTTAACCCCGGAGCAGTATACCCAAAAGGTCAAAAACAATGAAATCTATGATCCGGTGCTCTCGTTCCAGTTATCCAATGATTTTCACATAAAAAAGATCATGCGCGGATACATGCCGGAAGACAGGCATTCCCGTTCTTACGGCATTCTTATGGAGTGGAACAATATCTATCATGAAAAGCGAAGGCCGCTTTTCGGCGGCAGGAAAGCCTATCCCCGACTGGGTGTGGTCCAGTGGCAGATGCGTCCATTTCAATCATTTGAGGACGTCATGCATCAGGCGGAATTCTTCATCGATGCAGTGGCCGGCTACAATTCGGACCTGATTTTGTTTCCCGAATTGCTGAACGCCCCGCTGATGCGCAATTTTAACCAGGAAAACCCGGCGGAAGCCATGCGCTCCCTGGCCGAATACACGGAACCCCTCAGGGACGAATTCATCAAAATGGCGCTTAGCTACAATATCAATATTGTGGCCGGGAGCATGCCGGAATACCGGGATGGGAATCTTTACAATGTTTCCTATTTATGCCGGCGCGATGGCACCTGGGATTTTCAGTACAAACTCCACATTACACCGGATGAAGCCCAATACTGGGGACTTAAAGGCGGGGATGAGCTGAAGATATTTAACACCGATATCGGCAAAGTCGGCATTTTGATCTGTTATGACGCCGAGTTCCCTGAGTTGTCAAGATATCTGGTGGAAAAGGGAATGAATATCCTGTTGATCCCGTACTGGACGGACACCAAAAACGCCTATCTTCGGGTCCGGCGCTGCGCCCAGGCAAGGGCGATCGAAAACGAATGCTATGCGGCGATTTCCGGAAGTGTCGGTAACCTGCCTAAAGTTGAGAATATGGACATTCAGTACTCCCAATCCGCCGTATTTACGCCTTCGGATTTCGCCTTTCCCCACGATGCCATTTCGGCCGAGGCTACACCGAATACGGAAATGACGCTCATGGTTGATCTTGACCTGGATCTGCTCAAAGAACTCCGGGAGCAGGGAAGCGTCCGCAACGTCCGCAGCCGCCGGTTGGATCTTTATCAAATCGTATGGAAAAAGTAATTTTTGGAACCAGGCGCTAAAAAGGCTTTTTGGCTTCAAGTTCGGCCAACCGGGCGTCGAATTCAGCTCGCTTCTGATCCGCTTCGGCAGTCAATGATTCAAGGTTTTCGAATGCTTCATCAATTCGGTTCTGGCAATCATGAATCGCCTGCGACAGCTTGACAATTTTATTTCCATCGCCATTGTTGCTGGCAGTTTGCATTTGTTCATTAAAATCTTCCATCTCGGCTTCCGCCTTGACAATTTCATCCTCTAAAAAGGCGATTTTGTCTTCAAGCGGCTTCATTGTATTGCCCCGATCGGCAATAACAGCAGAGCGAAGCCTGCGGAACCTCTTCTTGTCCATTATGTCCTCCGGCTTCTCCGAATCGCTTTCAATGGAAAGGGATTCCGATGGCTTATCCTCCCGATCATTTTCTGCCGCCTCCTCATGCCAACCCACTGTCTCCAGAAAACGCTGATATCCCCCTTCAAAGACGGCAATGCCATCCTGCTGAAAAACAATCAGCCGTTCGGCAAGGGCATGAAGAAACATTTCATTGTGGGTAACCATGATCACCGCCCCTTCAAAGGCATCAACAGCAGCCAGCAAGGCATCCGCCGATTCCAGATCAAAATGATTGGTGGGCTCATCAAGCAGCAAAAAATTCATCGGCGTGCCCAGAAGCTTGCCAAGCATAACCCGGCATTTTTCTCCGCCCGAAAGCACGCTTATTTTTTTCAGCGCCTCATCACCCTCAAACATCATGGTGCCGCAAATGTTTCGAACCGTCTGGCGGTCGAGATCCGGATTGGTGTACTGGATTTCCTCCTCTACCGTGCGGCTCGGAACCAGGGTCTTGATATTGGTTTGCTCAAATAAACCGGCAGACACATTGGGCTGACGCTTGATTTCTCCCTTGTTTGGTGTAAGATCGCCGGCAAGCAGACGCAACAGGGTCGTCTTGCCGCTGCCGTTCTTTCCGATGATGCAGATCCGGTCACCAGGACCAATGCTGATGCTGAAACCATCAATTACCAGTTGACTGATGGGGCTATAGGCGAATGAAACATTATCCGCCTGAAGCACGTATTTGCCGGCAAACGGCTTTTGAAGGAAATGAAAATCTATTGTTCTAAAGCGCTCCAGCTTCTCATGGGTCTTTAATTTATCAAGCTGTTTTATTCTTGACTGAACGAGGTTGGCAAGCCTGGCCTTGGCCCGAAACCTTTTTATAAACCGATCCATCTCCTTCTGCCGCCGCTCATTTTTCAGTCTCGTTTTCTCGTAAATCGCCTCTTCCTGCGCGATCTGCGAGTAATATCGGCCGGTATCTCCCCGGACTTTACGAATTTTTCTACGGTAGATGCCGACAACATGGGTAACCACATCATCCATGAAGCTGCGGTCATGGGTAATCAGAAAAAGCTCCCGGGGCCAAGAGCGCAGGAACCGCTTTATCCATCGTATCGAGGTAATATCCAAATAATTGGTGGGCTCATCCAGAAGCAGCAGATCCGGCTCTGATACCAGCACCTTGGCCAAATTCAACCGTACTTGAAAGCCCCCGGAAAATTCCTTCGGGGAACGAGTCATGTCGGATTCGGTAAACCCCAAACCGAAAAGAACCTTTTCAACCGTCCAATGCTGCCCGGCGCAATCCGGGGACAGTCCCCGCATACCCTCTTCAAGGACCGTAGGCGCCTTAAAATCAATATGCTGTGTGACATACCCGGAACGATAATGCTTTGGGATACTGATCTGTCCTTCATCAGGAGCTTCAAGCCCCATTATAATACGAAAAAGCGTGGTTTTGCCATGGCCGTTACGGCCCACCAAACCGACCCGTTCGCCGGAGTTGATCTTAAATGCGACGTCATCAAAAAGCAGAAGACCGCCGTAATTTTTTTTGAGTCCCTCAATACTGATCATGAATAGTCGTACTTAGATTAAAACGCTCAATTTAGGTCGTAGTTTTAAACGAGTGGGATGGTTCTTGGCCCGAATCGATAGGTCCCCCAATGGGGAATCAGTCAAGGCCCAGTTTACTGCAACGATAGCGAAATGAGCGGAAACTGATATTCAGGAGATCAGCCGCCTTATTTTTGCTTCCGTTTGTGCATTCCAAAGCCTTTTCCAGATATGCCTTTTCAATTTCTTCGAGGATACTGTCAAGGGAAACGCCCTTGGCCACTTCATCAAGATCAAACCGGCGGTCTTTAATCCCCTCGATCCATCGACGCTTATGAAGTGACAGGGCCAGGCTGTCCGGAAGAATAATATTGGTAGTTGAAAGCGCCACACTTCTCTCGATCAGATTTTCAAGCTCTCTGATATTCCCGGGAAAATCGTATTTTTTCAACAAGTCAACGGCATATGAGGAAATCTTGGTGATCTCTTTGCCGGCTTCCCGGGAATATTTTTCCAGAAAATGCTGCGCAAGCGCCCGAAGATCCCCTTTTCGTTCCCTGAGCGGCGGCACTTTGATCTCAACCACATTAATCCGATAAAACAAATCCTCCCGGAAGCGGCCGGCAATCACTTCTTCTTCTATATTTTTATTGGTTGCCGCAATAATCCGGATATCCACGGATATATCCTCATTCCCGCCTACCGGCTTAAAACCTCTCTCCTGGAGGACCCGCAGAATCTTAACCTGCATCTGAAGACTCAACTCCCCGATTTCATCCAGAAAAAGGGTTCCGGTATCAGCGGCTTCAAAAAGGCCCTTCTTATCCTGGTTGGCGCCTGTGAACGCCCCTCTCTTATACCCGAAAAATTCGCTTTCGACCAGCGTTTCAGGAATACTTCCGCAGTTTATGACAACAAACGGCTTATCCCTTCGAGGACTTTGATTGTGTACCGCCCGGGCGATCAACTCTTTTCCGGTACCGCTCTCCCCGGTAATTAAAACATTGGTTCGAACCGGCGCAATCTGTTTAATAACTTCGTAAATATGCAGCATCCGGGGGCTATTTCCTACAATCAGCCCAAAATGCAGATATTCCTTGAGCTCGCTGTCTATATGCTTTTTTTCATCTTTGAGGGTCTTGAGCTTCAAGGCGTTGGCAATGGTTCCTTTAAGCTCCTCGTTGTCAAACGGTTTGGGCAGATAGTCATAGGCGCCGTCATTCATAGCTTCTACCGCATTTTCAGCCGTTGCATAGGCCGAAATCATAATGACTATACTTTTTGGATGCCGTTCTTTAGCCTTTCTCAGTACATCAAGCCCGCTGATATCACCGAGCCGGATATCAAGGAGAATCAAATCAAAAAATTGTTTCTCCAGTAATTGGTTGGCTTGATATCCGCTTTCAGCACCTGTGACCGAGTACCCCTCCTTGCTCAGCATCAACTCAAGGAATTCACGCATACTGAGTTCATCGTCGACAACAAGAATATTAAACATTGGAGCGTTCATTGGAATTGAGCGACAATTTTATATTTCATGAACAATTCGGCCGTCAACAATAGTAAAACTCGCCCGGCCCTTCATTTCCCAGCCGTCAAACGGTGTATTCCGACTTTTTGAGAAACCCTCGGCGGCGTGATAGACATATTGCCGTGACGGATCTATCACGGTCAAGTCTGCCTTGCCGCCAATTCTAACACCGGCTGACAGACCTAAGATCCGCGCTGGGTTGAGAGACATCTTTTCAATTAACTGTGGTAAGGTGAGAAGACCCTCGTCAACGAGCCGCAACCCTAAAGGCAGGGAAGTCTCAAGCCCGATGATACCATTGGCCGCTTCATCGAAGGGGACCTCCTTTTCAAGGGCTGAATGCGGTGCATGATCCGTTGCAATGGCATCGATGGTACCGTCTGCCAATGCCTCGCAAACGCTCCGGCGATCCTTGGCGGCTCTTAAAGGGGGGTACATTTTCGCATGGGTATCATATTCAGCAACGGATTGATCCGTTAACGTAAAAAAATGGGGGGCTGTTTCCGCAGTCACAGGCACTCCCCGCTGCTTGGCCGCACGGATTTCCCTCACAGATTCACTGGTGCTCACGTGGGCGATATGAACCGGGCCACCGGTCAATTCAGCCATTGCAATATCTCGCATCACCATGATACTTTCAGCTGCATTCGGAATGCCAGAGAGCCCCAGGCGGGTGGCTACCGGGCCCTCATTCATCACGCCGTTCGAAAGTGTCAGTTCTTCGGTGTGGGAGATCACCGGAATACCTATGCTTTTTGAATATTCTATCGCCCGCCGCATCAGCTGTGAATTGACCACCGGGTGCCCGTCATCGGTTACGGCAACGGCACCGGCCTCTTTGAGCTCTCCATATTCAGAAAGCGCTTCCCCCTCCAAGCCCAGGCTGACTGCAGCAACCGGAAAAACGCGAACGGAACGTAGAGACATAGCCCGCTTGAGGATATAAGTGGTGACTTCCTTTGAGTCGTTTACGGGCTTTGTATTCGGCATACAGCATATGCTTGTAAATCCACCGGCCCCCGCCGCCTGGATTCCCGTTTCAATTGATTCCTTATACTCCTCGCCCGGCTCCCGAAGATGCACATGCATATCGATCAAACCGGGGGCAACGATACACCCTTCAGCGTTAATGACCCGATCCGCATCATCTTCTTTAAAGGGGGGGCTGTCATTTTTTTTTTCAATGATGGCCGCTATCGTATCGTTCTCGATATAAACATCCATGATCCCGTCCAACTTTTCGGGATCCACAACCCTTCCGCCTTTAATGATCATCCGCATTGCGTACACCTCCTCCCAAAAGATAGAGCAGGGACATCCGAAGCGCCACACCATTGGCTACCTGATCAAGAATAACCGAATATGGGCCATCCGCAATCTCCGGGGCTATCTCTACGCCACGATTTATGGGGCCCGGGTGCATGATTAGTGCATCTGGCGGGATATGTTTCAACCGATCAGGGGTTAATCCGTATCGTTTGGCATACTCTCTTTCAGTAGGGAATAAAAAGCTTTTCTGGCGCTCCCTTTGAATCCTCAGCGTCATAACAACATCTGCCCCCTCAATGGCCTCATCCATGTCATATGTCACATGAGCGCCAAGGGTGTCTACCCCATATGGAATCATGGTCGGCGGTCCCGCGAGACAAACCTCTGCCCCCATCTTGGTAAAGCCGGCGACATTTGACCGGGCCACCCGGCTGTGAGCGATATCACCGATGATTGCAATACGCAAGCCCTCCAAGCGGCCCTTTTCCTCACGAACCGTCATCATGTCGAGAAGGGCCTGAGTCGGATGGGCATGCATCCCGTCACCGGCATTGATAATCGAAGCAGAAAGGGTTTTAGCAAGCAAATATGGCGCTCCAGACGAGGCATGGCGCAAAACGATGATATCCGGGCTCATAGCCTCCAGGTTCTTCGCCGTATCGATCAATGTCTCACCTTTAACCATGCTACTGGTGCTGGCACTAATCGAAATTGAATCTGCGGACAGTCGTTTTGCGGCAATATCAAATGACGTGCGGGTTCTGGTGCTGGGTTCGTGGAAAAAAAGGATGACGGTTTTACCCCGCAATGTGGGGACTTTCTTAATCGGTCGACTGTTTATTTCCTTCAAGCCGTCTGCTGTATCTAAAATGGTTTGAATCTCATCAACAGAAAGGGAGTCAATGTCTAAAATATCTTTTCTTGACAACCCCATCAGTTCCTCCTCCCTTATACGCCTTATTCAAGTAATGTTCCGATTCTTCCCCACCTGACATCAAAATCTTCGCTGTCCCATGACCAGTATATAATAAAAGCTTCCCCCTTAATGGCCGACTCATCAACAAACCCCCAGAAACGGCTGTCATAGCTGTTATCCCGATTATCCCCCATGACAAAGTAGGCGCCCTCCGGAACCGTCGCCGGGCCGAAGTTGTCCCGATGATTAACGCGGCCGGGAATGATATTGGCGTCGGTATGCACGCCATAATCATGATTCAAAGGTTGGCCGTTGATAAACACTTGCTTTTCTTTAATTCTCACTCTATCCCCGGGGACACCGATAACGCGTTTGATAAAATCCTTGTCCGGCTGCTCGGGATATTTGAATACAATAATATCCCCTCGCTCCGGCTCCCCGACGGGTATCAGGGTTGTCCGTACATAGGGTAGTTTTACTCCGTATATAAATTTGTTGACCAGAATATGATCCCCGATTTTTAATGTCGGCTGCATTGACCCGGAGGGGATTTTGAAGGCCTGAACAATAAAGGTCCGTATAAATAAAGCAAGGATAATTGCAATAATTATGGCCTCAATGTTTTCCCGGAGTTTGCCTTTCTTCTGAGTCTGTTTTTTGGAATCCGTTTTCTCGGTCTTATCTGCTTTTGGTTTTGATTCGGTTTTTTTATTCACCTGTTTCTACCTGTCAATTTATAGCCATTTTCAGCTAACCGGAAGGGTAAACTGGGGCTCTCCGATAAAAAAATCCCCGCTTTCAATCCATTTTTTCAGCCGCGCGGCAATCTCGCGGGCTTTCACTACGCTCGATATGGGAACGGTTGGCACCTCTTTTCCGTCTAAATGGATCACGCCGCTTTTAAGTTCCGCATAACTTACATATCCGTAATTTCGGTCTATTCCGTTGGGATAGTCATTGCCGTAGTCAAACACCTGAGAATAAATATCCGCATCTGAAATCGCCGTATATTGAACGATCTCCTCGTTTAAAATCGGAATCGGAATCCCTATTCCCACCGCCAAAGACACTCCGTAGCCCTGCATGCTGACCCCGACAAGCCAATCCGGGGACATCTGTTTGAGATCCCCCATTACCCATAGCGTACCGGCGGGCGTCATGGGAATCCCCTTTTTTGACCGCTGAGCCGTTGGCTTATGCTGCGTGCCGTGCCAGGTGACATATCCGACCCCGCCGCCCAGAAATATCCGCGTGCCCAAACCAATGGTTTTATAGTAAGGGTCGTTAAAAAGGGGGCTCAGTTGACCGGCGGTTGAATAATTGGCATTGGCCGCCTTTGGCTTGAGCGTGCCAAGATACGTATAGATGGTCTTATTGGTCAAATTAATTGCACAGTTATAGTTCTGGTAGGCGTTTCTGGGGTTGCATAGCATCGCCTGCGGCAAATCATCAAGCACAACTTCCCTTTCCTCCTCCCGGTTGGGATAGCAGGAAGTGCCATAACCGGTAGCCCGCAAGTGAACTGTTCGGCCCGCTACCAGATCCTGAATCACATGGCCGCCGCCGTAATTGAATTCGCCCGGCCATACCTTGTTTAACGGGTCCTCTTCACAGGTTTCAGTAGCCCCAAGAAAACAATCAACCGCTGCCAGTCCCCCGTATGCGGGTACATTGTTGAACCAGACCTTGGAAGCCTTGATTGTTGGTGCGCTTTGCTTGAAATTGATAAACGCCCCGGATGAACACATGGGGGAAAAGGTGCCAGTGGTCACAACATCAACAGTTCTTGCCGCTTCCTCCGCCCCCTTTTCGTTTACTATATCAATTATTTCCTCGGCGGTAGCGACCACTACTTCACCGGATCTGATTTTTTCATTAATCTCCGCATAGGTTTTATTAACGCGATATCCCGCCATCCATCCGAGTCCTTCCTATCTTAATCTGTGTTTAGATTAATTAATAATTGATTTTATATTCTCAAGCTTAGAGGTAATGTTATGCTCAATCCAGTTCGAATCCCACCATTCAACCGGATCGACATACACATGGTCAATTATCATGCCGAAATGCAGGTGGTCTCCCGCGGCAAGGCCGGTAGAACCGGTGTTCCCAATGGTATCGCCTTTTACAACCATATCCCCGGCATTTACATTGATCCGGCTTAGATGCGAATACACACTGAACAAGCCATAACCGTGATCAATCAGTACGGTATTCCCATAAATCCCGGTTTCCCGGGCAAAAGCCACTTTGCCGGCATTCGCCGCCGGAATATCCGCATGCCGAATTGAGGCCAGATCGATCCCCATATGAACCGCGCGATCAATGGTCTCGCCATTATATTTATAGACGCGGTGATCCGCAAAGCTGGCTCGTCTGGCCGAATTCGGCAGCCGCCCGAACGCACCGTGCCAAAAAAATTCTTTTTCCGATTTTTGACCGTTCTCCAAAATCGCCTGATTGTTCTTTTGGCGAAGCGTTTGGTTAACATAGAGAAACTGCTCAACAAGCGACATATCTTTTGATGGGTCCATGGAAGATACGAATTCAGGCATTTTCCATTCAAGAAACTGATCTGAAATGGGAATTACATCCGTTTTAAAGCCCCTCTCCCTGATATAATGATAGAATCCACTTCGGGCCGTATTGCCCGCTGCATCAACAGCTTTTACATATAGCTCCGTCCCTTTACCCTGATCATAACGTAGCGCAAAAAGGGAAAGATAGACCGAGGTATCATCAAAATAACCGGAATAACCCGGAAAAAAATCTTCTCCAACATATACCCCGTTCTTCTCGCAGGATTCGGACAACCGGTAAACGACTATCCCGGCGCCCCCCTGACTGATATTGTGTTGGCTTGTCAGCACAGTCAAACGTGGCGCCTCGGTATCAAATACAAGCTCTTTTTCCAGATATGCGACATTGCCTTTCAACCAGTTTCGCCAGGAATGATCCCATACAGCCATCCGAAACACCGCTTCGCCGTCTGACAACTCCAGCTCTTTTGTGTTGATCGTAATGCTGAATGGCACAATATTACCGGCATCGGCTACCTGCCCTTTATTGGCGTCAATGGTCTTCTCAAGCAGCACCGTTTCGCAGCCCTCTTGAATCAACCCCGCCCAAATCTTTCTGATCCCGCTACGATTGTCCTTAATCGTACCGGAGACTTCAGTAACCGCACCGAGGACGCCTGCTTTCAAGTCAAGGTTTATCTTCGGTGCGCCACCCTCATATTTAGTCCACAAAAACCAGCCGCCCGGACCGATAACGGCCAGACACAGCAGGATAATCAGAATAAGCTTAAACTTTTTGCCTTTGTCCTTCCGTTTAAACCGCATTACCGTTTTACTCCCGAAATATGGATGCGTTCATAAAAAACCCGCAAGCGGCGTTTGAACGAATCGACCTTTATAGAGTGGTTGTGTGATAAAAATTATTTTTATTTAACAGCTATGGGGATGCTAAGCAAGATCTTATTTTCGTATCTTGACTTTTCGTAAACCCCGGGATAACAGATGCTTGTCAACAATTAGATCTACTGGTGGAGGAAAAGCCATGACACAAACAGTCAAAATCAACGGATTTTCAATCGGGGGCGGTCATCCCTTTGCGCTGATCTCGGGTCCGTGCGTGATCGAGAATAGCGAGACACCTTACCGGATTGCCGCATATCTCAAGCAGGTCACCGACAAGCTTGAGATTCCTTACATATTTAAGGCCTCCTATGACAAAGCCAACCGCACATCCATCCATTCCTTTCGGGGTCCGGGGTTAAAAGAAGGCCTTCAGATTCTGTCCCAAATTCGAAAGGATATCAACGTGCCCGTGCTCTCTGATGTCCATCAGATTTCAGAGATCGAACCGGCCAGTCGCGTACTTGATGTTATCCAGATACCGGCCTTTCTCTGCCGCCAGACCGACCTCCTTGTTGAAGCCGCAAAAACCGGGAAACCGATCAATGTAAAAAAAGGGCAGTTTCTATCCCCTTTTGATATGGCAAATGTTGTTGAAAAAATTCGCTATACCGGCAACAATAGAATTCTGATCACGGAGCGCGGCGCAACGTTTGGTTACAATAATCTGGTTTCAGACTTTCGCAGTATCCGAATTATTCAGGAAACCGGATGTCCGGTAATCTTTGATGCCACTCACAGCGTTCAGCTCCCGGGCGGGGCCGGTTCCTCCTCCGGTGGGCAACGGAAATTTGCTCCTCTCCTTGCAAAAGCAGCCATAGCCGTTGGAGCCAATGCCATATTCATGGAGGTACACCCGGAACCCGAGAAGGCGCTCTCCGACGGCCCGAATTCGATAAGACTGGATGATGTTGAAGAGCTTCTGACACAGCTCAAAAACATCCAGAAGGCCGTGCAATAAAAGGGGAAAGGGGAAAGGGGAAAGGGGAAAGGGGAAAGATGACGACAAGCCGGCTTCAAAAAATTAGGCTTCTGCTGCTCGATGTCGACGGGGTATTAACCGACGGATCGATTATCTATACGGATAACCAAACGGAAACAAAAGTGTTCCATGCAAGAGATGGACTGGGTATTAAAATGCTTCACCAGGGGGGCATAAAAACGGGTATCATTACCGGCCGTTCATCCCCCGCCCTTCTGCGCCGATGCAGGGAACTTGGCTTTGATATGGTCTTTGATGGCATCCAGGACAAGTTAGAAGTCCTGGATCAGATTGTCTCGGACACCGGTTATAATACAAATGAAATCGCCTTTATCGGTGACGACCTGCCCGATCTTCCGCTACTTAAAAAAGTCGGTTTGGCAATAGCGGTTGCCGACGCGAACCGTCTTGTTTGTCAGCATGCAGACATAATAACTGTGACTGGAGGCGGTCGGGGCGCAGTGCGCGAGGTCTGCGAAATGATATTGAAGGCACAGGGCATCTGGGAAAAGCTGGTGGAGCAGTGGATATAAACAATTGAGGCGTACGACAATCATTAAAATCTTTTTGGCGGGTTCGGCAATAGTCCTTCTAGCCTGTCTGTTGACATTTTCTTTAAAATACCAAATAACAACGGATACCCCGCAAAAACAGAGCACGCCGGATGAAACGGACGCTGAGCTTTCCATCAACCGTTTTCACCATACCGCCACCCGTGAAGGCAAAACCCAATGGACTTTAAATGCCGCTTCAGCCGAGTTTTTCTCCGATAGCAACCGGGTCCGGCTAACCGATCTCAGCGTCGTATTTCTCCCCCATTCCCCACAATCTAAAACGAACTTAACAGCTGACAGCGGTGTTCTTGATGTAAATACCCATGACATGAGTATCTCCGGAAATATTATAGTCAAAAATCGCCAGTACCAGCTTAAAACCGAATCCTTGCATTACTCTCATGAGTCGCATATAATATCAACAAATAAGCCCGTAGATATTGCCGGGCCGGCAGTTCAACTAAGAGCGGACACAATGACTGTCGATCTGACGGATGGGCATATGGAATGTAAAGGCCATGTAAAAGGAACAATAATTGTATCTGAATCTTTTCAAACCATCGATTAAACTGCTTTTTGCGGGATTGCTGTTTATCTTTTCGATTTGTTCGGCCTGGCAGAACTCCATTTACGCTGCCATGCCTGAGGGCTCAGAGTTTAAAACAACAAACACCAAAATCCATATTCGTGCGGATAAACTTGTATCCCAGCGAGAATCGAATTATATTCATTTTATAGGAAATGTAAGTGTTGACGTAGACACGACACAAATCAATTCATCGGAATTAAAAGTTTTTTATGAACAGGTGCCGGCTTCCGGGACGTCCATGACAAACGAAAATATAAAAAAAATTACAGCCTCCGGCAATGTGAAAATTTATTTTGATAACCGGACGGCGCAATGCGATCAAGCAATTTATAAGACCGAGACGCAAATATTGGTACTGACCGGCGAGAAGGTTGAAGTCAGAAGCGAGGGCAATTCAATCACCGGCAATAAAATCACTTTTAATCAAAAAACAGGAGAAATAATCGTTGACGGCAACAAGGGGCAACGCGTAAATGCGATAATTCACCGAAATGAAAAAAATCCTGAAACCGAAAACGGGATGAATCAACCATAATCCGGCAATGACTGTTCTTTCGCTAAAAAAACTGGTTAAAATATATAATGGCAAACGGGTCGTTGATGCAGTCGATATTAACATTCACAGCGGCGGAATCTTCGGGTTGCTCGGCCCAAACGGCGCTGGTAAAACAACCACTTTCTATATGACGGTGGGAATAATCAAGCCGGAAAAGGGCGATGTTTTTCTTGATAATGAAAAAATTACCGGTTACCCAATGCATTTGCGAGCGCGAAAAGGACTTGGCTATTTGCCCCAGGAGCCTTCTGTTTTCGGCAAATTGACGGTTTATCAAAATATCATGGCAATACTGGAGACTTTGCCGCTGAACAAGCATGAGCAACGGAGAAAAGCCGAGGCATTGCTAAACGAATTAGGCATCCATCGGCTGATGAAACAAAAGGCCGGGCTGTTATCCGGCGGTGAACGCAGGCGCTTGGAAATCTCGCGGGCGCTTGCCACAGACCCCAGTTTTATATTGCTTGATGAACCATTTGCCGGCATTGACCCATTGGCTGTCATCGATATTCAAAATATTATTCGGCACCTTTCCGATAGGGGAATCGGTGTTCTGATCTCTGATCATAATGTAAGAGAAACCTTAGGCGTTTGTGACCAGGCATACATCCTGAATAACGGACAGATCATCGAATCCGGAACGCCGGATTCGATAGCCGCCAGTCCGACGGCAAGACAAATTTATCTGGGCGATCATTTTAAACTCTGATATGGCACTTGAACTTCAACAAAATCTTAAACTGCAGCAGCAACTGGTGATGACCCCACAGCTGCAGATGGCGATTAAACTGCTTCAGCTATCCCATATGGAACTGCTGGAAATGATCCAGCAGGAGCTTGAAACCAACCCGACCCTGGAAGAAGATCAAGAGATTGAAACCGAACAGGCGCCGGAGCCTTCCTCCCAGGAAGAACAATCCCCCCAGGAAGTATCTGTAGAAGAAAAATTCGATGAGTTTGCCGATTGGCAGAATTATATGGATGAATTTAATTCGGTCGGAAAGGTACACTTTGAATCCGAAAAAAAGGAGGCCCCTGATTACGAAGCCTTTACGGCCAGCAAGACGTCACTTGCCGACCATCTGCGATGGCAGCTTTTGATGACCAAACCCACGGAAGAAGAAGAAACCATTGGCAGCTATATTATAGGGAATATCAATGAAGACGGATATTTAGATATTACCGTGGATGAACTCTCCCAACTTGCCGGCGCGACAATTGAAAAGATCGAGCAGGTGCTATCGTTAATGCAAACATTTGACCCGCCGGGCATTTGTGCCAGAGACTTAAAAGAATGCCTCCTCATCCAGCTCAACCAACTGGGCATTGATGATCCCCTTATTGTCCAGATCATCTCCAACCATTTAAAAGATCTTGAAAATAGACGCTATAAAATAATTGCAAAGGCAACCAATGCGAACCTGAATGATATCGGCGCCGCAGTTAACGTAATTAAACAGCTTGATCCCAAACCCGGAGACAAGTTTTCGGAAAATGATCAGATATACATTGTCCCCGATGTATACGTTTACAAATATGAAGATGATTTTGTGATTTTACTCAACGATGATGACATGCCCAGGATACAGATCAACTCCTATTATAAAAATGCGGCGAAAAAAGGCGAAAGCATATCCGCGGAAGCCAAAAATTACCTTAAAGACCGGCTTCGGTCGGCTGAGTGGCTGATTAAAAGCATCCAGCATCGACAAAAAACCATATATAATGTCATGAAAAGCATCGTTAAATTTCAACGCGATTTTTTTGAACACGGCATATCACACTTAAAACCGCTGGTGCTTCGTGACGTCGCCGATGACATCGAAATGCATGAATCAACTATCAGCCGCGTCACGAATAATAAATATGCCTATACGCCGCAGGGCATATATGAACTGAAGTTTTTCTTTAACAGTTCGATAAACCGTTCTCATGGAGAAACCATTGCATCGGCCAGTGTTCAGGAAGAAATACGTAAAATTATAGAAACAGAAAATCCGAAAAAGCCCTACAGCGACAAAAAGATAACCGAAATGCTAAAAGATCGTGATATCGACATTGCCCGCCGAACCGTTGCAAAATACAGAGAAAACTTAGGGATCCTGCCATCAGGTAAACGGAAACAATTTTAGGGAGGAAAAGAAATGCAAACATCGGTGACTTTCAAAAACATTGAGCCCTCCGACACCCTCAAATCATATGTGACGAGCAAGCTTGAAAAGCTCGACAAGCTGCTGGATAACCCCGCAGAAGCCAATGTGGTGTTGTCGGTGGAAAAAATCAGGCATATTACTGAAATCAAACTCCTCGGTGACCGATTGAACCTCAATTGCAGGGAAGAGTCAAACGACATGTATTCCTCCATTGATTTAGCACTCGATAAATTGGAAAAACAAGTCAAAAAAAACAAGCAGAAAAACCGTAAGCACCGGCAGGGCCCACGGGAAGAGCGCAAAGAAATGCCCCTGCAGGAAACTGAAAACCCGGGACGCGGAGAAGACTATTCGAACCCACGGATAAGGATTCAAAATATTGAGTATAAACCAATGGATATTGAAGAAGCCGGTATGCAGCTTGAACTGACACCGGACAGCTTTCTTGTTTTTACCAATGCACGGACCAATCAGATAAATGTCATATATCGAAGAAATGACGGTGACCTGGGATTAATTCAACCGCTTTCATAATTACTCACCTAAGGGCTGCAAATAACTTTTGGCCTGAATCGAAGCTTTCAGCTATATGAAAATTCTTGACTTTTTATACAAAGAAACCATCATTACCGACCTTCAAGCCACGGATAAAAAAGGGGTCTTGGAAGAATTAACCCTGCCGGTAGCGAGCATTGCCAAAGTCGATCACAAAGAGCTGGTCCGGGTGCTTATAGAGAGAGAACATCTTGGCAGCACAGGTATCGGCGGCGGTATTGGCATCCCCCATGGTAAACTTAAAGACCTCTTCTCATTGATACTGGGATTCGGGTTGAGTCGAAAAGGGGTCAGTTTTGACGCCATTGACAAAAAGCCCACCTATATATTCTTTCTTCTATTGACGCCGGACAATTCCGCCGGTATTCATTTAAGACTCTTGGCGCAGATCTCAAAATTGCTAAAAGACGACGCGTTTAAAAACCGTCTTTTGGAGGTATCCGGTACAGAGGATGTCATAAGGACCATTGAGGAGATGGATGAAGAATTCTAAAAACAATGGCTTCGTAAAAAGTAACCCCCGGATCGCCGCCCGGGACCGAACCTTGCAGCAACTTTTGCAACAGGTTAAAGGCACTGAGGCACTGAGGCACTAAGTTTATGTTTTTTTTACCTTATACCTTAAACCTTGTACCTTATACCCTATACCTTTTTAGTTAACAATGAAGAAATTGAAAATCATCATCATCACCGGTCTGTCAGGATCAGGAAAAAGTATCGCTATGGCGGCGCTTGAAGATGCGGGTTTTTATTGTGTAGACAATCTGCCCGCCGAATTATTGCCAAAGTTTCTCGAACTGCCGATTCAACGGGATGCAGATATCCATGGCCTGGCATTCGTCATGGATTTGCGGGAAAAACGGTTTTTATCAACCTATCCGGCCATAGTGGAAGAACTTAGACAGAAAAATTATAACCTTGAGATCCTCTTCTTGGAGGCCGACGAGACAGTTCTGCTTAAGCGATACAGTGAAACCCGCCGACATCACCCTTTGGCTCAGGACAAACCCTTGCTTGAGGGCATCCGGGAAGAAAAAAAACTGTTGGAACCACTAAAAGGCTCTGCCACCCGGATCATCAACACATCCGAATACAATATCCATGCTTTAAAATCGATTATTTTTGATATTGCCAAAAGCAGCCTGGAAACCATGCCGATGCGAATTCATGTGACTTCATTCGGATTCAAGCACGGCATTCCGCCGGACACGGATATCATTATGGATGTGCGGTTTCTTGCCAACCCGTTTTTTGTTCCCCATCTTCAATCAAAAACCGGTAAAGATGAAGCGGTGAGACACTTTGTTCTAAACAACCCCTTAGCAAACGAATTTAACTATAAATTTCAAAATTTACTCAACTTTCTCATACCTTTGTTCGAAAAAGAGGGCAAAGCATATTTAACTATTGCCATTGGCTGTACCGGCGGTCAGCATCGTTCTGTCGTAATAGCCGAAACCATTTATGAAAATATCAAACGCCCGGGCCGGCCAATCCACATTACCCATCGGGATATTGATATTAAAAATTAGTTTAAGGAGATATATGATAGGTATAGTCATCGTCACCCACGGTCAGTTCGGAAATATATTAATCGACACCGCAGAGTTAATTTTTGATTCCCGGTTGGAAGCCACGGCCGCTGTTTCCATTGATTTAAAAGAACACGTTGAAACCTTGAGAAAAAAGATTAATAGTGGGATTAAAGGGGTCAATCAGAACGAGGGCATACTTATACTGACCGACATGTTCGGAGGAACGCCCTCAAACCTGAGCTACTCGTTTCTTGAAGAGGGTAAAATTGAAGTGATTTCAGGAGTAAATTTGCCGATGCTGATCAAAGCCGTGAACCTGAGAAAAAAAGAAAATGATCTGCATTCAATGGCAAAAACCATTGAAGCCTATGGGAAAAAAAGTATTTCCTTAGCCAGCGAGCTGGTAAAAGGCAACAAACGGGGATGAGTCAAATACAAATCATGCCCATGACTGCCAATGATATAAACGATGTGGTTGCTATTGAGAGGGGGGCCTTTAAAAATCCATGGGGAACGCTGGCTTTTATTAATGAACTGGCATGCAATGGGGCATACAGCTTTGTATTAAAGACACGGCAGCAGCAGTTGATTGCCTACTTCTGTTTTCGCCTGATTTTACATGAACTGCATGTCCTTAAAGTGGCTGTCACTGATGAATATCGAAACAAAGGCATTGCTTCTCACTTCTTCAATCGATGTCTTAATGCCATACCCGAAGCGTTTGACTTTGCATTTCTGGAAGTCCGGCCCTCAAATATTGCGGCAATTCGATTATATGAAAAGATAGGGTTCTCCGTGATGGGAAAGCGTCCCCGGTATTATTCAGACACGGATGAAGATGCGATTATGATGGGAAAAATATTCAAAGGAGGTTCCTATGAGCGCTAAAATAGCTATTAATGGTATGGGAAGAATTGGTCGAATGGTATTTCGGGCCGCCTTGAATCGTAAGGATATTGAAATCGTTGCGGTCAATGATCTGATGGATCCGGCTACCATGGCCCATCTGTTAACATTTGATTCGGTACACGAAAAGCTCGATATCCCGATTGCACCAAAGGAAAAAGCCATTGAAGTTAATGGTAAATCCATTGCCGTCCATGCAGAAAAAGACCCTGCAGCGCTGCCATGGAAAAATTACGGTGTGGATATCGTGGCCGAATGCACAGGGCTTTTCAGAGATAAACCGAACGCGGCCAAACATATTGAAGCCGGTGCCAAAAAAGTAATTATTTCCGCCCCGGCAAAAGAGCCCGATGTGACCATTGTGCTGGGCGTTAATGATGATACCTACGACCCCGCCAACCATCACATCATATCCAATGCATCCTGTACGACCAACTGCCTGGCTCCGGTAGCCAAGGTGCTGAATGATGAATTCGGCATCACATCGGGGTTAATGACCACGATTCATTCCTACACAGGAGATCAACGCCTTCTTGATGCCCCGCATAAAGATCTGCGACGGGCACGATCAGCCGCTGTTTCGATGATCCCAACGACGACAGGGGCGGCAAAAGCTGTCGGCCTGGTCATACCCGAGCTCCAAGGAAAATTAAACGGGATGGCGATCCGGGTGCCGACCGCCAATGTTTCTATTATCGACCTTGTCGCCAACCTCAATAAATCCGGTATTACCGGCGATGACGTGAAAATGGCTTTGAAATCCGCATCTGAAGGCCATTTGTCTGGAATTTTGGGATATAACGAGAAGCCTTTAGTTTCATGCGATTTCAACGGTTCAAAACTTTCCTCTATAGTTGATGCAGACTTAACCTATATGATAGGCGATATGGTTAAAGTCCTTTCCTGGTATGATAACGAAGCCGGTTATTCGGAGCGGATGGTGGATCTTGCTGAAATGGTGGCCAAGACACTCTAATGAGGCTTTAACCGAAGTTGTAAAGAAGATTCCGGAATTCTGTTTTCCGGTTTCTTCTTTTATAGCTGCTTGCTTCAAGCACATTGACAGGAGGTAATATATGGAATCTCGTAAACCGTTAATTGCCGGGAACTGGAAGATGTTCAAGACCTGTCCGGAAGCCACGGATACGGCTCAAAAATTGGTCGAATTGGTTGGCGATGTCAAATCTGTGGATATAATGATTGCCCCCACCTTTACCGCTTTAGCAATGGTCTCGGAAATCATAAAGGACTCCCCTGTTGAACTCGGCGCCCAGAATTTATACTGGGAAAAAGAAGGGGCTTTTACCGGAGAAATATCCGCCCCCATGATTGTCTCCGCCGGCTGCAGATATGTAATTATCGGACATTCGGAAAGACGACAGTTTTTCGGTGAAACCGATGAAGGTGTTAATAAAAAAATAAAGGCGGCATTCGAAGCATCACTGATCCCGATTGTCTGCGTGGGAGAGACTGAATCCGAACGCGATTCGGGAAAAACATTTTCCGTACTTGACAAACAAATACAAGAAGGGTTAAAAAAATTAAATTTAGATGCATCCTCCCCTCCGGTTATCGCCTACGAGCCGATATGGGCCATCGGTACCGGGAAAACGGCGCAACCGGAGCAGGCGCAAGAGGCGCATGCGTATATCCGGCAGTTGATTTCAGAGGATTTTGGAATTGAGCTGGCGAGCATTATAAGAATCCTATACGGCGGAAGTGTTAAACCGGGTAACATTGCTGAACTGATGGCGCTTCAGGATATTGACGGCGCCCTTGTAGGAGGGGCAAGTTTAAAACCGGAAACGTTCAGTGAAATTATTCATTACCAAAAATAAAGTATAAGTGATCTATATGGCCATATTAATTATTATCGTTCATTTACTCGTCTGTTTTGCGCTGATTGCCATCGTTCTTTTGCAAACCGGCAAAGGGGCGGACATGGGCGCTGTTTTTGGCGGCGCCGGCAATCAGACCCTTTTTGGAAATACCGGCGCAACAACTTTTCTGGGTAAGGCTACGACGGTTGCAGCCATTGTTTTTATGCTTACCTCATTGAGTCTTGCCTACATATCCAAAAGCGGCGACAAATCTGTTGTATCAGATGTAAAACCGGCTGCCCAGCAGACGCAAACGGTGCCTGCAAATACGCCGCAATCCCAAGAAGTCACGGATAAGCCAGTTTCAGCGCCGCCAGCCCAAACAGGAGCAGGGGCAGAATCAGAAAGCGGCCAGCAATCAGCAGCACAACCGACGCCTCAATCTCAATAGTGCCGAAGTGGTGGAATTGGTAGACACGCTATCTTGAGGGGGTAGTGGGTGACGCCCGTGCCGGTTCAAGTCCGGCCTTCGGCACCACTTATAAAGAATTAGCCGTAATCTTAACAGGTTGCGGCTTTTCTATTTTTGGAGGGTGCATATAGGGTGCGGATTGGCCCATTTCATCCAGGCGGTTGACAGCTCCTCGGTTGCTGCTCGGAATAAGGTGGCCGTAAATGTCAACCGTGATATCAATGCTTGAATGACCCAACTGTTCCTTGACGTACACCGGGCTTTCCCCGGCGGTAAGAAGTAGGCTTGCATAAGTATGCCGTGTAATATGCAGCTTCTGTTCCCGCAAACCAGCTTTTTTCAAAACCCTTTTAAAGACTCGCCGGATGAACTTCTGATCCATGTAATCATTGTACCGATGGAAGATGATTTCAAACGGTTCTCCCCTGCCCTGTTTTAACGACTCTTTTTTCCGTACCGTATAAAGTTTTTTCAATTCAGAAATTAATTGATCCGACATATCCACAAGGCGAGTTTTGTTGTTTTTGGGTTTGTTGATAACCCCGCGCCGGAACGATCGCTGCACTTTGATATTTTTTTTGTTCCAGTCAATATCCGGCCAATGCAGGGCTATCAATTCGCCCGATCTCATACCTGTCCGAAAGGCACAAAGGAAAAATGAATAATACTCGGGTAGCATCTTTGAACAGGTCTGCATGAACAGATTAATTTCTTCGGCTGTCATTGGCTCAATTGCAAGTTTCCTTTCCCGGTCCAGCTGCAGCCTCTTAATAATCCCTGTTACCGAATTTGCAGGGATAAGTTCATCATCAACGGCATACCCCATCACCCCGCTGCAAACATCTCTTATTAAACAGAGGATAGACCTGGAATAGCCGTTTTTATGCATCTCCAATAAAAGGTTCCTGATGTCACCGCGCCGGACTTCATCAATAGGTTTCTTGCCAATCGCCGGTTTAATGTATCGGTCCAGGATGTCCTTATACCGTTCATGCGTTGACGGCCTCCGCAATGGTTTGATGTACCCTTCAAGCCACATTTCAGCGTATTCATCAAACACCGGCGCCTTTGGTTTTTCATCCATTGAATAATTACCGATTTTTAAACGCTCGGTAATTTCCTTTGCGACTTTCTCCGCGGTCTCTTGATCACCAATTCGTTTTGATTTCCTCCGCCCTTGGTTGTTTATAAATACCCACCAGACACCTGACCCAGGCGGTTTCTCTCTGACTTTCACCCCCATGCAGCCTCCTTTCAATAATAAAAAACCGCTCAGATGTTCCCACGCTCATAACAAGCGCCTTGCACCTCGCGGTAACAAGCATCTAAGCGGTAATTTGTAAAATCAATTTTCATGTTATGAGTTCGGGAATAAGGATTGAACGTTAACTACCCTTTAAGGATATAGACCTTATGACCTTATATCAATCTATTTTATTGTCTCCTGGGACATTTTTTGTTAATTTCCGTCTATGCCAACTGAAAAGCCTCAAATATTGTTTATAGTTGATGACGATTTATTCAAAGAGATCGAAGATTTCCGTTTCGATAACCGGATTCAATCGCGGTCCGAAGCTGTGCGCATACTTGTTAAAGAAGGCCTTAAACACATCAAAAAGAAGCCCAAGCCACAAAAATAGAACAACATTTTAACCCTTGCTGTCACCGTCATTCTGAAACTGCATTAATATGGGCGGCTTGAAAATGGTTTATTTTCTTCTTAAATTGCTTAAATCTAAATTTTCTTATTTTGAATATTCTTCTTATTTTCTTTAATTTTAATAAGTTAAATATTTATATAAAGCAAAAATCGTGCCAAAAAAATGCTGCATAATCATTCCGCCGATTTTAATACATAAATACGCCGCCGCTGACACCTTGCCCGCTTCATTTCTTTAATCCAAAGCATTTCACCATTTCGATTGAATTTTTTTTACGTTTATTTTCTCCAGCGTATGGAATCAGGCCGCTCATGACTCCCTATTAATTTTCCTGCATTGACGCAGCAATTTCAGAAAGTTTTCCTCTGATTACTGCTTGGAGTTCTGGTTTGAAACTGGTAAGAATCGCCTCAATTATCGAAACATCGAGTTCCCCTCCAATTGAAGCCCACCAGTCCGTCAATCCCTTGGCTGCTTCAATCGCTTGCCAATTGTCACAGGCGCCTTTAATCTTTTCAAGATACTGTTGGAACATCCTATCAATAGATTTTTCCTCAAGGCTCTCAATTCTTTTTCTCATTGCTATAGACATAGATCCTCACTCTTTTTTATTAATACATTTCTCAATTTCCGACACGCGCTGCTCCAAGTCGCTGTCTTTTATGCAGCTAATCAATATATTGCTGATATAAGCTAACTTGGAGGCTGTTTGCTGGTCAATTTGCTGGCCTTCCACCCGGTTTATCAGGCCGGCCAAGTATCGCCTGATGTCCCCAAGGGTTTTTAACCGCTTTTTCGCCATTTTTTGTGTCCTTTATCCGGGCATTAGGCCCGATTTTGTAACCTTTTTATAAATTCAGTATTTGCCGTTTCTGAGTCTTCCAGGGGGGAGCCCCCCTTATGGCTCTATAGCCTTAGCCATGAATTTAAAGCCGCGGGCAATTTTATAATAAAGAATGTCAAGCGACAATTATTTTTGAAGTTTGACGACAATTATAATTGAGGTCTGGCGACAATTACAAAACCCTCAATTATTACCTAAAACTCTCAGTTTTCAGCTTCTCTGTTTGTCCCGTCTTCTACTTTTTATAATCTGCTTTGCAATTTTATCGATATATATGCTATGTCATCACCGCCTGTTCCGGAGGATAGGGCCATGCTGGGAAGCAACCCGAGCGCCGGATCAGGCGACCGAAGCATGGGCCGTGCGCTTTTGCACGGCCCTTTTTCT
>JAGYOX010000100.1 GCA_018399235.1 Desulfobacterales bacterium
TACCTTATACCTTATACCTTATACCGTTAAGTTAATTAGAAGCTGGAAAGGAGAAGCCTATGGCACAGCAAATTGCAGACAGAAGGGACATCGATTTTGTTCTTTATGAGCAGCTGGAAATTGAAAACTTGACGAAACATGATCGTTACAGCGACATGAATCGCAAGATGTTTGACATGATCCTTACCGAGGCGCGAAACTTTGCGATCAAGGAGGTTTTGCCCTTAAATGAGGAAGGCGACAGGGTGGGCCTGGTTTTTGAGAATAATCAGGTTAAAGTCCCGGAGAGTTTTCACCGTGCCTATAAATTAATGCGGGAGGGAGAATGGATCGCCATGACAGAGGATCCGGAAGTCGGGGGGCAGGGCATGCCGCATACCCTTGCCCAAGCGACGGCTGAATATATTGTGGGAGCGGATTTCTCTTTCGGCGCATTCGGATATGCCACTCACGGGGCGGCCAAGATGATTGAGATTTTCGGCACGGAAAAACAGAAAGAAATGTTTCTTAAAAAAATGTATTCAGGCCAGTGGACCGGTACAATGGTATTGACCGAAGCGGAAGCCGGCTCCGATGTTGGCAGTCTTACTACCTCGGCTGTCAAAAATGATGATGGCACCTATTCCATCAGCGGAAATAAAATTTTTATCACTGCCGGTGAACATGATCTCGCGGAAAATATTGTTCATCCCGTGCTGGCCCGGATTGAAGGCGCGCCTGTAGGAACCAAGGGGATCTCTCTTTTTATCGTGCCCAAAATCTGGGTCAATGAGGACGGTTCGCTGGGTGAGCCAAACGACGTCGTCTGCACCGGTATCGAGGAAAAGATGGGAATACATGCCAGTCCGACCTGCCAGCTGGCCTTCGGGGGCAAGGGGAACTGCCGGGCGCTTCTTTTGGGCGAGGAAAACAAGGGCATGAGGGTAATGTTTCACATGATGAACGAAGCCCGGCTGGGCGTGGGAGCACTAGGGGTGTTTAACGCTTCAAACGCCTATCTGTATGCGCTTAATTATGCCAGGGAACGCATTCAGGGCCGGGATTTGTCCGAAGCCCTCAATCCTGAGGCAAACCCTGTAACCATCATTAACCATCCGGATGTCCGGCGGATGCTGATGTGGATGAAAGCGCACACGGAGGGCATGCGGAGTTTTATTTACTATATTGCCAATCTATTTGATTACCAGGTAGTTGCGGAAAGCGAAGAAGAAAAAAATAACCTGGAGGATTATATCGGGTTGTTGACCCCGGTGATTAAATCCTATTGCACGGATCGTGGGTTTGAAGCAACCGTGCTGGCCATACAGACATATGGCGGATATGGCTATACCCGGGATTATCCCGTGGAACGCCTCATGCGCGATTCTAAAATCAACTCTATCTATGAGGGGACTAATGGAATCCAGGCGATGGACCTGCTGGCCCGGAAACTGGGCATGAAAAAGGGCGGGGTCTTTCTTAATTTCCTGGGCGAGATGCAAAAAACCATCGCCAAAGCCAAGGAAATCGAGGGCTTGGCCGATCTTGGGAAATCATTGGAGGAGTCTGTTAACCGGCTGGGCAGTGTGGCCATGCATATCGGCAAAACAGCCATGTCCCCGGATTTCAAGGTGGCCTTTTCGTATGCCACTGATTTCTTGAACGTCATGGGCGATGTCATTATGGGGTGGATGCTCTTGTGGCGCGCTACGGTGGCTGCTCCGAAACTAATGGAAATCGTGGGAGAGGCCGAGGGTGACGCACGACTGGAAAAAATCAACAAAAACAAGAACGCGGCCTTTTATGAGGGGCAGATCAAATCGGCAGAATATTTCATCGAGAACCTTCTTCCGATCACCCAGGGTAAGATGGCCTCAATTGAGGCGAACTCCAGGGCGATTGTAGATATTCCGGAACCATCTTTTGGCGGGTAATTTTTTTCTTTGTGGCGGGGGAATCTCCCCCGCTGGCAGAGACAGAGGGCGCTGCTGGTTATTTGGGGCAGGACCCTCAATTGCTACATTCCGCTTGTGAGCTTTGGGAAAAGATACATGGGCAGGAGGGGATATTTATTCTTTTTCCCCGTCTAAAATTTTTTCGGCCTCTTCAATACTGGTCACATTTTTGGCCCGATAACCCAGGTCAAGGGATACGGTCTCAAACTGTAAATGCCCCAAAACCCCGACTTGCCGGTGAACCCGCACGACTTTGGACATGCCGGCTTCCAAAAGGGCCTCCTGGGCCTCCTTGATATATTTTTCAAATATTTCATCCTGGTATTCATAGTTTCGAAGGTCGGTCAGGCAGGTAAAGTCTTTTTTTAGTTTTACGCATTCGGATTTAACTTTTTTAACAATCGTACGCATTTCCGCCTCGTTTTCGAGCTTGCCGACAGTTATGTAGATTCTGTTTTTATCTAAGTCGGCGCTTACATCATGCATGACGTTTCCTCCTGTATTTGTTATGATACAGGTATGCAGTAAATGAACATCGTTGTCAACTGAAACCGGTATTCGCTATCAGCAAACAGTTTCTTTTTAATTTATGTTTGATGGCTTCGTAAAAAGTCCAATATCTGTGTTGCGCTGCATCCCTCGGAATTTCACGTACTCCTATGTACGCTGCATTCCTCGGGATTTGCGACGCCTTGATTTTAAACTTTTTACTTTGCCATCCCCAAATCGACTTTTTACGAGATTGTCATGTTTGAATTGGCAATTCAAAAATTGGAATGATTGTTATTATAGCTTTGGCCGGCGTGTTTGCGATGATGGTAGGCTTTTATGAAGGCAATGATGGCCTGCAACTGTTCATCTTTGGAACCGATGAATTCGATACCGGTTAAATAAAGATTCATGTTATCCGATTTTCGAGTATTGACGACGCGGCCTTTTACTTTAATTTTTTTGCCGTCCAGGTCAATCGTCATAAGGATGATAAACGAGCCGTATAGTGGCTTTTGAGTCTCCAGGAGGGCACCGCTTTGACTTAAGTTTAATGTCCGCCCTTTTCCCTGATCAATTTTTTTCCGCTCCTCATTGAATAAAATATATCCTATAGTGTTTAAGGTGTTTATTCGGGGATGTTTTCGTTTTTCTTTAAAACCGCTTTGACTTTCTGTCCTACTCATTAAACGCTGCCCTTTAAACCGTTCTAAGAAATCGTCTTATTCAATAATGGAAATTTATCACCCTATTTAAAATTATGTCAAGTAATGAGTGTATGGTCGACAGATTTGATTTAAAAGAATAAAATAATTTTGCCTTGCCTATGTTTGATTATAGTGGCAGATTAATATGTGTGATTCAATTAAATCGATTTTGGATGGCAAAATAAACCATTTTTATTCTCATTGTTTGGATATAAAAGGAGAAAGAGCTATGAAGATTGCAGTCAGTAGTGCAGGAAACAATTTGGATAGTCAAGTAAATCCCCGGTTCGGCCGTTCATCCGGGTTTGTTGTTTATGATACGGAAACGGGAGAGGCTGTTTATCTGGATAACTCGCAAAATTTAGGCCTTCCCCAGGGAGCGGGAATCAGCACCGCCCAGATGATTGTCGACTCCGGTGCCCAAGTGTTGATCTCAGGCCAACTTGGCCCCAAAGCCGCCATGGCGCTGAGCCGTTCAAATATCAGGGTCTATTCCTGTGCCGGCGGCACGGTTCAGGAAGCGATAAAGGCCTATCAGGAGAACCGGCTGAGCGAATTGACAGGAGATAGAATACAGGCAGGTTCGGGAAAGATGGGCGGTCGTGGCATGGGCGGCGGAGGTGGCCAAGGCATGGGCGGCGGTGGTAGAGGCCGTGGCGGCGGCCAGGGTATGGGCGGCGGCCAAGGCATGGGAAGAAGGTAGATATAAAGGGGTTTTCAGTTTAGGTCCGTATTAAATCCGTTTCGAATCATATGAGAGAATATATCGATGGAGCCGGTAAAATCACCTTATCAGATAATAACCCTGGAGGGTAAAGTTCTTTTCTCTGCCGGTGAAGTTATCAGCGAGGACAGTATCCAATCGTTAATTTCCTCAAGCGCCCCCTTCTCTCAGAAAATCTGGCCTCTTCTGGATTACGGCTCGCTTAAAAGAGATTTGTTGTTTTTTCTAAACAGCCCGCCTTATAGTTCTATATTTGAAGGCTCTGACGGTATTACCGAAATTCTTGACATTATGAAAAAGATTAAATTGGCTGAACCGGTTCTCGAGGTGCTGGATTATTTTGAACAGCATGATTATTTTACCTATCGGCATATGCTCACAGTATTTGCATTAACGATACTAATCGCCCGTGTGCTGGTTCCCGACTACCGTAAAAAGGTATCAGAGGCAGCCTATGGGCCGACTCATGATTTCGGTAAGATCTGTGTGCCTTTGGATATTCTTAAGAAAGAACAGCCGCTGACCTGGGATGAACTGCAACAATTGCGTCATCACGCATTGGCCGGCTACGTTTTGCTGAGTTATTACCTGAAGGATTCCCATAGTATCGCTGCCAGGGTAGCCCGCGATCACCATGAACGCCGGGATTCTTCGGGTTATCCGAGAGGCATAGCACTGGCTGACAGGCTCGTTGAGATCGTAACCGTTTGTGATATTTATGATGCACTGATCTCCAAGCGTCCATATCGAGATGAATCCTATGATAACCGGACCGCTTTGGAGATGTTGACTGATCTGGCCCGGAAAGGCCAGATCGGATGGCAGGTGGTGAAGGCATTGATTGCCAGCAATCGCCATTCCAAGCCGAAATATTATGATACAGTGGTTTCAATTGAAAAGCGAGGGGTGCCGCCACCAAGAAACTCTTATGGGATAATCAAAGAGGATAACTAAGGAGTGTCAGATGAGATTTTTGCTGCTTCTTTCAATTTTGTCCGCCAAGTTTAAAAAAGCCGCACAACAGAATAACAATTTCCAGAAATTTCTTATGGGGCACGAGTGCTCAGTGGTGATTAAAACCCGGGATAACGCCAAAGGCAGACGGTTTGTTTTTAAGGACGGCCGGTTTTTTCATGACAAAAAATTGAACCAGTATGATGCGGCCATGATCTGGGCGGACGCGGGGACGGCATTTAATGCCATGAAAAAGGGCGACGAAGGCATTACCGAGGCGTTGCAGCAGCATAAGGTGGCCATTGACGGCAAACTTCATTCATTTACCTGGTTCGGCGCAGCTATTAAATTTGTAATGGCTGCGTAAAGGGCGGTTTACGCCGGCGCGGCGCGGGATCGGGCCTATAATAAACTTTTATGGTAGATGCGATGTAGAGGCAGGCTTTAGCCTGCCATTCGCAGAAGCGACCGATGCAGCAAGCCGTGTCCACTGGAAGGCTGAAGCCTTCCACTACATTGGTTGTACAAATCTCGATAACCGGGAATTGACGAATGCGCTTTGTTTATCCGCCCTACATGGCTAAGCTTTTGATTTTTTTTAATCTTATACCCTATACCTTAAACCTTAAACCTGAGTGCAAAACCGTGAACCGTGAACTGTGAACTTGAAGTTACTTAGAAGAAGTCAGAATTCAGCGTTTTGCTTCATAGACGCACCATAAAACCAAGGAGACCCTATGACTTACTGGACCCATGAATATCTGCTGCGGACCTGGGGCGGCCCCATGATACAGGCGGAATTTTTAAGGGACTTGTCCAAGCCGTTTTTTGTACCGCGGGTATTTTCCGGTTTTAACCTTTTCCTTGAAACCCCTCAGCTTATGCCGGATGCTGTTGACCTGGTGGCTCGCGAGAGCACGAAAAAGAAGGCGTTTATTGTAACAGATGACTATGCCGTGCGATTTGCCCCAAAAATTCAAAGCCCGTATGAAAAAAGGCATGGATTCAAATTTGCCCTCTGGGATAAGGCGAAACCGGATGCCCCTATAGATACGGTGGAGGACTGTGCGGAAAAAATGAGAGCGTTCGGGCCGGATCTTATCTTTGCTCTCGGGGGAGGGTCGGCTATGGATACAGCCAAGGCGGCATGGCTTTATTACGAACACCCGGATGTAAATTTTGAGACCCTGAGTCCACTCGTTCCTTTGAATTTGCGAAATAAGGCCAAACTGGTGGCCATACCCACCACAAGCGGCACCGGCTCAGAGGTGTCCGGGATTGCGGTTATATCCTATCCGGATGGAGTCAAAATTCCAATGGGCGGGGCTTTACCTGAATTTGTGCCGGATTTTGCCCTGCTTGATCCGACGTTCACGGTTGGCATGCCCCCTGAACTGACGGCCGGCACAGGAGGAGATGCACTGACCCATGCCGTAGATGCGTTCATGGCACCGAAATGCGATGAGCTGAATCAGGCTATCGCCCTTAAAGCCATTGAGATGATATTTGAATGGCTGCCCAGGGCTTACCAGGACGGGGATGATATGATGCCCCGGATGAAAATGCAGCAGGCGGCCATGATGGCCGGCATTCCACTTTCCAATGGTGGATCGGGCATCTCCCATGCCCTTGGGCACACCATCGGCGGCCTTTTTCATATTCATCACGGCATGATGGTGCTCCTGTTTCTTCCATATGAGCTTCAGGTCTATTCAAAAACCACCGACCGGTACTTGAAGCTATGCGATTTGCTGGGCGTAAGGGATAAGGAATCCGATGAGAAAAGCCTTGTCGGGCTTGTGGAAAAGCTGCGTACGCTGATGAAAACCATCAATGCGCCGGTCTCGCTGGCGGATGCCGGCGTATCCAGAGATGATTTTGACAAAAACATGGAATATATACTTTCTCAGACGCCCACGGACCCGGCGTTTTATTTCGGCTGGTTCGACCTGACCCGCGAGCAGCTTCATGATGTGTTTATCAATGCTTATACCGGCGATCTGCTGGATATGAATTCCGAGATTTGGAGGTAATCAATGAAGGGCTATTTTGGCAAATTTCTCAAGGTAGATCTGACAAGCCAGGAAATTGAGGACCTGCCGATTCATGAGGCGGATAGGGCGGCCTATATCGGCGGGGCAACCCTGGGGGCAAGGATTATCTACGACTACGCAAAGCCCGGTATGGACCCGCTTTCCCCGGATAACCCGTTGGTATTTGCCACCGGCCCGTTTACCGGCTCCAATGTGCCAATGGTCAGCCGGGCGGTCGTATGCGGTATATCGCCGGGTACGGGCCTGTGGGGAGAGGCGACCACCGGCGGCAAATTTCCTCAGCGTCTCAAAGGCACCGGCTATGACGGCATTATGGTTACCGGCAAGGCCGCATCCCCGGTTTATTTGAGCGTGACAGAAGACGGCGTGGAAATTCGGAACGCCGAGCATCTGTGGGGCAATGGTGACGATATTTATGAAACCCAGAAGAAGATCAAGTCGGAAACCGGCGAACGAACCTCCATTGCCTGTATCGGCCAGGCGGGTGAGTCGCTTGTCAACTATTCGAATATCATGAATGATGAGGGCCGGGCGGCCGGCCGGTGCGGCATGGGGGCGCTGATGGGTGCCAAGAACTTAAAGGCTGTTTCCGTTTCCGGGGGCAAAAAAGCCGACTTGGCCAATCCTCAACGTCTGAAAACCCATATCAGCGAAGCCCGGGATTGTATCAGAAACCATGCCAATACCAACGCCTACAAGCTATACGGTACCAATCTGTATATGGATTTGGGGATGCGGCTGGGGGATGTGCCGACAAAGTATTATAGCAAAAGCATTTTCCCGGCATCAAAGGTAAACGGACCCGCCTTTAGGAATCGGTACCGGATGATCAACTATGCCTGTGCCGGATGTCCCATTGGATGCGGCCGCGTGATAAAGGATTTTACCGATGAGATCAATAAGGTTGACGGCCCGGAGTATGAAACCGTTGCCGCTTTTGGTCCGCTCTGCATGAATTTTGATACGGATACCGTGGTTATGGCCAACCACATATGCAATCAACACGGTATAGATACCATATCCGCCGGCGCCTGCATCGCCTTTGCCATGCATTTATATGAAAAGGGTGTTTTGGACAGGGAGGCCGCCGGTATGGAAATAAAGTGGGGCGACGGCAAGGTCATTCTAAAGCTGCTGGACATGATTATCCATCAGGAGGGCGTCGGCAAAATCCTCTCCAAAGGGGTAAAACACATGGCCGAAACATTCGGGGTTGACCCGGAAGAGGCGGCCCATGTGAAAGGCCTTGAGATACCCATGCATGATCCGCGGGCGTATCAGGGCGCAGCGCTGACCTATGCGGTCGGACCACGCGGGGCCTGCCATTTAAAGGGGAGTTTTTACAGCTTTGATGTGCCCGGCAATGAAATCGGTCTGGATTTAGGGATTTCATTTACCGATAAGGACAATCCCGACCAGAAAGGGGCCCTTTCTGCCAAGATCCTATATTTTTGTGAACTTTATAACAGCTTTACGCTTTGCCAATTCTCCCCAATTCCCGCATCCATGATGGCTCAGCTGCTTTCCGACATTACGGGAACCGAATTTACGGCCATGGATCTTTTGACATTGGGCGAGCGGTCGCTTAATCTGAAACGGGCCATCAACAACCGGCTGGGGGTGACGCGTGCGGATGACAGGATTCCGAAAATCGCCAGGAATGCCCTGTCAGAAGGGGCAACCGCCGGCATTGAGCCGGATATGGATTTGATGCTGAAGGATTTTTACAGGATATGCAACTGGGACTGGGATACCGGTAAACCGGCCAAAAGCAAGCTCTTAGAACTGGGGCTGGATAAGGCGGCCAGGGATCTCTGGCATTAATTTAAATGCGATCGCAGACTTGTTGAGAGTCGATAAAATCTTTTACTATTTCAGCCGTTTTTCCCGGTGCCTCTATCATGGGGGCATGGCCGATGCCGTCCAAAATAATTTGCTCCGAATCCGGAATCAGTTCATCGAAAACTGATGCGTTTTTCCAGTGGATGACACGATCCTCTCGCCCCCACAGAATCATTGTGGGCGCATTTATTTTTTGAAGCTCGGCCTTGAAATTATAGTCATGATTGCCTCGAATTTGGGGGAAAATCTTTTTATTGATCGAGTTATTGGCAACCGCCCGTTCAGCCATTACGCTTTTAACAGGCCATGGAATAAAAGGCTCTTTTTCCATGGCAAAATCCATCAGCTCATAAAAGTCCTTCTTTTTTTCAACAATCAATGGGTTCTCGCCGGCCCTGATGCAGTCAAAAAGTTCGCTTTCATAAACGTAGATCCCGGCCGGATCGATTAAAAACAGGGATTTGACCTGTTCTGGATGTCTTGCGGCATATAGCGATATAATGGCGCCTCCCATGGAGTTGCCCACCATGTGACAGTAATTATGCTGTATCCGGGTTACAGATTACATAATGATATATGGATGAAAAAGATTCAAGCATGCATACCGATTTTTAACATCTATTGCCTGTGGATTATCATATCTTATGGCGTCTATTGGCTCGTCTGCGAGATGCCTGTATCTGCTATCGCTTATATGGTTCTGTCCCTGCTGGTTACTCTGTTTTTTATCCTTTTGGGGTTTGCCTTAACAGCTTACTATCTCATTTATGGCCGGCGCCGACTGGATGCGTATCCCGGCATCCGGCTGGGATGGCTGCTGTTTTCGCTTATGCTGGCAGTTCTGATCTATTCCCTGGGACAACGCCTGCAAATATGGCGGCCGGTTTTATTCAGCATAAATACCGCGAATCTGTTTGTATTCGCCAATCTGGTGGGGGCCTTTATCGTTAAACCCCTTAAACGAATGCCTGAATTGATTATTCTATGTGTTGTGGTCGCTTTTGCAGACCTTTCTAGTGTGTTGAGCGGCCCGACCCGTTCTATCGTTGAAAGCATTAAAACCTATTATGGAGGAGGAATGAAAGGACCCGCACCGCCGGGGGATTTTCTACTTATCAAGCTGCCGGCTCCCGGTGCTGTCCATCTTCAACCGGTTTTTGGGGTGTCGGACTGGATTATCATAGTGTTCTTATCTGCTGCAGCCTTTAAGTTCGCCATCAATGACAATCTGGCAGGCAGAGGCCTCCCGGAAATGGATCAGACCAACCGGGTTTCTTTCTATTTCCCGGTGGCAGGATTCGGGCTTTTGTTGGCCATGACGGCGGCTCGTCTCTTTGAGCTTTTCATCCCCGTTCTGCCGTTGATCGCCCTGGTCTATATTGCCTATATTTTGATTTTTTATCCATCTTCCAGGCGGCTTAGAAAAACCGACTGGTGGCTTATGGGTGGATTTGTTGCGGTCATGTCCTGTCTGTTGGGGTTGGGGATTATTTTGACACAATAATATACCCAACCCCAACTAAACCCATACCTCGGCAAGACATGCCGGCTCCAGCAGAATTTTTTAACTGCCAGTTAGGTTTCCAGCATTTTTATGGCTTCATCAACACTTACCCATTCTTCAATGTTGATATTAATCTCCGGAACGCCAAGGAATGAATCATACCGCCCTTTAATGTAATCTGAGGCCTCTTTTTCCTTTGAGTTGTCAAATTCAAAGATCGAAACCGTTTTTACCCTGTCCTCTGCCATTCCTGACACCCATGGCCCCATGTGAGAAATAAAATCAGGTGCTTTGGGCAGGTTTAAAAATGTGTCCATTGTATTTTTTGCACTGGTGGCCGGAAATGTCATCGTCACGAATCTAATCATGGCTATTCTCCTTTTTTAGGTGAGGGATTATATCAAGGGCTCCTGATTATAAAAAAATAAAATATAATAATAATTTTTATTCAGTATCGGAGGAATAGTCAATATTGATTTCCATAGCCAAGAAATCAACAGTACAGGGATAATCCCGGTCGTTATTTTTTGTGCGGGTTGAAGGCCTCCTGGATTTCTTTTTTCCCGGCGTTTGGATGATCCGCAAGGTAGGCGGCGATTTGGTTGGCGGTATAAGCGGTGGAGATGGAGGTGCCGGCATAAATCCCGGCCTCGCTGTTGTAGCCAACCGGCATATTCGCAAAGCCGGGTGCTTGGAAGCTGACAAAATCCCCGAAATTCGAATTCTCCCATTTTTGGCCGTTTGGATCCAGGGCGCCCACACCGAGAACATTATCATAGGCAGCCGGATAAACCGCTTTGCCCGTAGGTTCGTTGCCGGCTGCGGCTACGACAACAAGGCCTTTTGACGCCGCCTCATCGAGAACCTCTTCTAAAAATTCACTTTTCGTTTCTGAGTGCCAGCTTAGACTCAATACCCGGGCCCCTTTTTCCATGGCATGGGCAACCCCCTCCATCAGGGTATAGTTCGAAGTCATGCCGTTATCATCAAATCCCCGGATGGCGATTACCGGCACCGTTTCCATATCATCCTTTACGCCGATGGGGTCAATAGCTCCGGCGGCAAGCATGGACATTTGCGTGCCGTGGCCGAGGCTGTCATCTATGGGTGCATCCGGAGTAACAGCATTATAGAAATCCAAGATATAGGCCTGATTCTGGTACTCAGGGGCAAGGCCGCTGTCAAAAACAGCCACCGGTATTTGATTGTTATCCGGCTGTTTGTTGTTGATATCCGGCAGCTGGATATCCGGATGGGCGGCGTGAATCGGTCCGGGCGCCTGGTACGCGTAATTGGGTTCAGCCCCGGAAATACCCGCTATTTCCCGTATTTTCTCTAAAAATGCGATTTCATTGACTGCCCTTGGCAGCTGAACCCGGTAGATGCCATTTTGCGTTTGGCCGACAATTTTTCCGTCTGCCGAGCGAACGATGGATTGAAGTTTTTCATAATGGCGCTTATCCGTCAGTTTGACAAGCAGTTCGTGCCTGATAAATAGAATACCGGTTTCCGGATCCCGTCCCACTTTAAAGTTTAAATCCTTGAGCGGTTCAATCCGATCCTTATGCCCGGGTTTATAAATCTGGATTTCGGTTAACCGATATCCGCCGTCGGCACATTCCAGGCAATCCTGCCAGATCAAGGCATGGCTGTATGCGCCTAAAATGCCGTTCAGCACTTGCGGGATGGGTTTATTTTCATAGGCGGCGCTGACCTTGAAATTTATTGCCGGATCGATGCGAATATCAATGCCCTCTTCGGTTAGGCCCTGAAGGATCTGACGTAAATAGACATCCTCGGCCTGAAGGGTTAACCTGTTGTCAGGGGCTAATGTTATTTCAAAGGCATAGGCGGGACTTGCCATTAAAATTAACAGCGCACAGCAGATAGTGGCATAGACTTTATAAGAAGAGCCGGTCATAGGCGATTTCGAAAAAATGATCTT
>JAGYOX010000101.1 GCA_018399235.1 Desulfobacterales bacterium
CCACAGGGGTGGAAGAATTTTCGGATGCCGCCACTGGCGCCGAGGATTCGACACTGTTCGAGGATTTTTTCAAATTCTTTTTTTCGAGTTTATCATTTTTTACCGACAAAGACGGCTGAGTCATATTTTCCTCAGCAACCGGTTTGTCCGCCGAAGAAAAAACAGGCTTAGTAGGCTCGGAGGGTGAAAAAGAGGGATGATAAAATTTAACAAATACGGCAACTCCGGCCGCCAGAACGAATGCGGCAAGCATAAGCCAATGGGTTGTTGGACGCACTGATTGCTCACGTATGCGACCGATTTTTCCTTTACCCGGCAAACGCTTGATATCCGCCTCAACGGTGGAGTCATTTTCGAGCTTTTTTAAAGCCCTCAATATTGAGCTCAAATTCTACAGCCCCAATCTTTCATCCTCTTTGCCGGCCTCCGTGCCATATTCATACGGTGCGGAATGGGTATGGTCATTCCCGGTAGTTAAGCTATCGGGTGATGATGCTTGTCCGGATTCCGGGAACTGTTCATCAGTACCCCTCGCTGATTGATCCAGATGCGGAATCATCAGGGCCGAACTCTCATTATAGAGGACCATTTTAGTTAATGGCCCCACATAACCGTCTATCGGAATACCGTGGCGGGCCTGAACATCCCGGACAGCCGAGCGCGTGGCGGCATCGTAGGCAGCATCGATTTCAAGATCCGTGAAGCCAATATCCCTTAAATGCATCTTAAGCGTTATCACCGAATCGCCCGGCGAATTAATCGGTATAGTTCCCTTGTAGTGATAAAAATTTTCCCACAAGACATATGCAACGCCCTTCCAGTACTCGAGAATCTCGCGAAAAGGGACGACAATGGATTGACCGCTGTCGTCTACATTAAATGTCAGGGTCTTTTCCCCAGCGCCGGTAACGGCTAAATAAACCGGATGGTTCCGCCCCGGAGCCGCCATTTCGAGTATCACCGGCAAATTCAGTTTTTTGATCAGGCTTAGATCCCCATCAATGCGATGCACATAGAGCCCGTTCAACCGGCCTGATAATTCGATAAAAACATCATCCGCCTCGATGGATCCAAATTCCTGCGCAAACAACGGCTCAGGACGCCAACTGGAGATAACGGTTTTAACAGCTCGCTCGCGGGAGTTTTCTCCGCTCCTGGCCTTAAGCAAGTCGGTTAGCCTCTCAACCGGCTTGGCTTCGGTTAATCCATTGGTTTCATTGACCATCGATGTGGCTGGCGTTTCAGCATCGCCACCGCCTGATTGAGGATCCATCTCAGCGACGACAGACTCCCTTTCCCCTTCCTTTAGGTTCTTACCAGGGGATTGGTTTGCTGGGAGATCCGCATTTTCCGGCTGCTCGGGCAACCGGTTGCCGGAGCGTTCTGTATCAACAGCGCCTTGGTTATTATTGAGATATCCAAAAAACGCCTTAATATCAGAATGATAAAGTAAAAAAGCGATAAAAAAAAGCGAGGCGGCAAAAAATGCCATTATGCCCTTACGTCCGGCCATCAAAACAGGACGACGAATATCGCCACGGGTTGACAGCTCACGGATTGCAGATTCCGCAATCCGGGCGGATACCCGCATCTGATTATAGCCGTAGGCCGCAAGCAACGATCGATCGCAGGCGATATTAATCAATCGGGGCACCCCGTGGGAATAGCGGTGTATCTTTCGGATCGCGGGTTTCGTAAAAATCCGGGTCTGCCCGCAGGCGGCCACATGCAGACGATGGTTGATGTATGAAACGGTTTCTTTTAAAGTCAACGACCGAAGACGGTAGCTTAATGTAATGCGCTGACCGAGCTGCCTTAACTCATAGGAATCAAGGAGATCTCCCAGTTCCGGCTGGCCGACCAGAATGATTTGCAAGAGTTTATCTTTGGCGGTTTCAAGGTTGGTCAAAAGCCGGATCTGCTCCAGAACCGCACGGCTGAGATTCTGGGCTTCATCGATCAAAAGAATCACCTTCTGCCCCGAGCCCTTTTTTTCCATCAAAAACGTATTGAGCTCATCAATAAGGGTCTTGATGGTTTCATGTTCGGATGGAATTCCGAACTCACTGTTAATGGCCATCATTAGCTGGCGGGCATCCATTTTTGGATTGAAAATATAGGCGGTTTCAATATCAGACCCCATATTTTCCAGAAATGCCCGGCAAAGCATGGTTTTCCCGGTACCCACCTCACCGATAATTTCAACAAAGCCCTCCCCGCTTAAAACCGCATACTTTAAATGGGCCAAGGCTTCTTCATGGCTTTTGCTCAAATAAAGATAGTCCGGATCCGGAACCAGCTTAAAGGGACGTTCTTTAAAACCGAAAAAATGGTTATACATTCAACCGCCTATTTGGGCATGGCATCGTTTTTCTGGAACTCGCTGGAATGCATAATTCCGCAGACAAATGAAGAATCATCGCAGCAACTTCCCAACAACTGGCCAATGGCGACGGCATCCTCCTTGTCCATAGCCTCCTTAAGACATTGCTTGGCATAAGACCGGGTGATGCATCGAATAAAATTTTTCGCCATTGGAATGGCCGAAGGCGTCATACTGATATGATCAGCCCCCATGCCGACAAATAAAAAAATCCCTTGGGGATTTGCCGCGGCTTCACCGCATATGTTCAGCGGTTTACCGGCCTGGCGGCATATGGCGACAATATCGGCAATCGTTGCAATAACCGAGGGATGCAGTAAATTATAGCGACTGGCCACCTGCTTGTTATTGCGATCCACAGCCAGGAGATACTGAATCAAATCATTGGTGCCAATACTTACGAAATCAACATATGCCAGCATCCGCTTTAAAATAGGCACGGCACTGGGAACTTCCACCATTATGCCCCTCTGGATGTCAGGGTCAAAATCGACCCCCTGTTTCCTTAAATTATCCTTTTCCTCGGACATAATCGAATTGATTCGATGAACCTCGGTCATACATGAAATCATGGGGAACAATATATGGGCCCGACCAAAAGCCGATGCCCTTAAAATTGCTCTGATCTGTATCCGAAAAACATCCTCCATATCAAGGCTGATACGGATGGAACGCCACCCCAAAAATGGATTGTCTTCAACCGGCCTGTCAAGGGATGAAAATATTTTATCCCCTCCGGCATCAAACGTGCGGATCGTAACAGCAAGCGGGGCCGATTTTTCAAGAATTTTTCGATAAAGCGCCACCTGTTCTTCTTCGGAGGGAAAGGATTTGCGCAGCATAAACGGAAATTCCGTCCGATAAAGACCGATAAAATCCGCTCCATATTTTGCCACCAGCTCGGTGTCCGAAAGAAGGCCGATATTGGCGCCAACGCTAACGGTAAAGCCATCCTTTGTCGTAGCCGGAAGGTTCAAAGAGGATGCCATTTCTTCAATGGCCTGCTCCCGTTCCTTTCGACGCTTTTCGTATTCTGTCCGAATTTCATCCGGCGGATTGGCAAAAACAAAACCGGAGGTCCCGTCAAGAATAACATAGTCGTTTTCCCGTACGGCATCCAAAACCCCGTCAACTCCGATGACAATCGGAATTTCAAATGATTTAGCGAGAATAACCGTATGCGATGTACGCCCGCCGTTAACCAGAATGATGCCCTTTAAATTCGGCTGTCTAATCGCCAATAAATCTACTGGAGACAAATCCGAAGCAATGACAATGGTTTCCCGGCTGAAAGCCGGTTGATCGCCGTTTGCCCCGCCAATTAAGTTTTCCAATACACGATGGCCGATATCCAGTATATCCGCACTGCGGTCACTCAGATACGGATCCTCAATCGCCTGAAACATGCCACCGTATTCGAAAATAACCTCCTTTAAGGCATACTCGGCGCAGCTGCCAGCTTTGATTTTTGATATGATTTTTTGCTTTAATGACTTGTCCCTTAAAAACATCAGATGGGCTTCAATAATCCCCGATTCTTCGGCAGATAGTGCCTTTGCCTGATCCGCAATGTGCTTAATCTGTGCGGCCGCCTTTTCAAAGGCCCGCTCAAGCCGGCGAATGTCATCGTTAGGATTTTCGGAAAGCATGCAGTGTACTTGGCTAAAGTTGATATTTTCCGACATATAATGCGCATGGCCTTCCGCCACACCGAATGAAACCGATTCTCCACGTAAATAGTTCCGTTTATAGGTTCTTTGTAATGAAAGTGACATCTCATCCGTGGGCTCATTAGACATCAAGCCCTGGCCGGCAAAACCTTTCAAGATACCCGTATAGGCCACTATGGCAGAAATCTGACTGGCGATATTTTCAAATACGGGGATATCATCCTCTGTGATGCTGTCCGCGGCAATGGTCTGGATAACGAGTACGCCTAGCACCTGCTGGTGATAAATCAAAGGAACACCCAAAAATGTCTGGTATTTCTCTTCCCCGCTGGTTTCATAATATTTAAACCGTGAATGGGTTGAGGGGTTTACCACGAAAACGGACGCCATCTTTTCAAGCACTAGACCCGTGAGCCCTTCATGCATGTCCATGGAAATTCTGCCGACTGACTCCTTGGTCAACCCCACAGTCGCCCTTAAAACCAGCTTTTTCTCCACCTCATCAAAGACATATATGGAGCCTACATCAATGCCGCATCGGTCAATCAGCATCTGACCGATTCTTTCAAGTGAAAGTTCAGGGCTTTCGGATTCGGCAATGGTTTGGAAAATATCCTGAAGCAAATGGATCTGATCGCGTTTCATCGAAACTGTTTCCCCGGCATTACATTTTCGTATTGTTTTGGCAAATTATTATAATCATGGCCGTTAATAGGTGAGTATATTTTAATGCAGATGATCAAATCTTGCAACGAATTGATGGGTTCGCGGGTGAATTATATCGGCGCCCTTATGTGCTTGTCCGGCGGGCAGATGCTCGTTTTACTCAAGAGAGGTCAGTCCTTCACGAAGGGCGATCTTGGTAAGTTCGGCTATGCTTTTGGCATCCAACTTTCTCATGATTTGCTGCCGATGGGTCTCTACGGTTTTGACGCTGACATGAATACGCCCGGCAATCTCTTTGGTGGACAGGCCCTCGGCAATGAGTTGCAACACCTCCCTTTCACGGACAGAGAGTGCAGAAACACCTGAAGTCTCAACATGCTCAAGGATATGAGTATAATCCTTCATAACCGTATCCGTGATTCGAGGGCTTAAAAAGCTTTCATTATTTACAACCGATTCAATAGCGCAGACGAGTTCGTCGAAAGCGCAGTTTTTCAATAGATAACCGGATACACCGGCTTTAAGCATGCCAATAACGTATCGGCGATCCGCATACATGGAAAGAGCGATCACTTGCGTTTCCGGCAGTTCGGCACGGATCTGACGGGTGGCTTCGATACCGTTTAACTCCGGCATGCTTATATCCATTACCACCACATCCGGTATCAAATCGAGCGATAGGCGAACGGCCTCACGACCGTTTTCCGCCTCTCCAATAACCTTCATGCTGGTTTGCTGCTCAAGAAGCGCTCGGAGCCCATCCCGAGTGATCTTGTGATCATCGGCCAGTATTATTTTTATCATCCCCATTGTTCTCTGGGCCTCATTCCATGCTTTTCATGGGGGAGATCATTGTAAAACGGGTTCCCTTGCCCGGCTCGGAATCGATTTCCAGCCGGCCGCCCTGGTGGGCCAGCCGCTCCTGTATGGAGAATAAACCGAACCCGCCCTTCTTCTGGCAGCTGGGTTTGAATTTGGCGGCTTCAAATCCTATCCCATTGTCCTCAATGACTACGGATACATCCTCCCCCTGGCGGGATATGAAAATTGAAACCTGCGTTGCTTGGGCATGTTTAACAACATTGAAAAGCAACTCCCGGGTTGCTTGAAAAAGTAACACTCGAAGACTTTCATCGATCGGTTTGGGGGTTATATCGTCAATACAATTGACTGTAATACCATACTGCAATTGGGTTTGTTCGGCCAGCCAATCAAGTGCCGCTTCTAATCCCAGATCATATAATATGGGTGGACTCAATTCGAAAGTCAAGGACTGAGTATCCTGAATAGACTGTTCGATCAGATCATAAACATCGTCAACGATTCGATTCTTTTCCTCACTTGAAGGGATTTGATTTCGAAGATGCGAAAGCCTCATGGAGGCGTTTGTCAATGCATGTCCAATCCGATCATGAAGCTCGCTTGCAATCCGGCGGCGCTCCCGTTCTTCAGTCAAAGACAGTTGGGATGATAGGGATCGCAGCTGTGCCTGATATCTGAGGGATTCATCTTCCCGGTGCTGGGTGACTTTCCTGAGCGCCTTCTCTTTGTGGATAACATTTTCAAAAAGCCTGGCATTTTCTAAAGAAATAGCAGCCTGGGAGGCCAAAAGTTGGAGAACCTCGATCCGGGCCGGCGTGAATACTGCCGGGGCAAGGCGATTCTCCAGATAAAACATCGCCAACAGCTGTTTTTGCCTGTGCACTGGCAGGCACAAAACCGATCTGGGTTGATATTTCTTCATGTAGGGATGGGCCGCGAAATCGGTTTGCTTGGCTGCATCGTCAAGTACCATTGGCTTTCCCGTTCGCCGGACATAATTTAACACCGGTGAAAAAAGCTCGGTTCGGCTTTCCGCCAATATGGAGTCAGACACTAAAGGTTCCTGCGCGTTGATTGTATGCTCGGCCTCCAGATACAATTGATCATCTTTTATTGTATAAAATTGGGTTTTGGTGGCGCCGGCATTTTCCAGCATAATATTCATCAAACTTTTAAGCAGATCCGAGAGCACTATCTCCGTGGAAATGGTTTGAAGTGCGCTAATAATTGCCGAAAAATCCATCTGGTCAAAAGCCGGCAGGGTTTTATCCGGAAGCTTGCCGGCAGGGATCTCAGGAAAGGTATTTTCCAGCGCGGCCACCTTTGCGTGAGCCCCCCATTTGCGATATACATCCCGTGCGATTGTCAGGCAAACCCGGGCGATTTCATCAAACTGCCAGACATGATATAATTTTGATGCCAGCTCATTGGCGAGCGCATGATGCTGAATAAAACCATTTTCCCGTGCCGAACGCGCCGCCTTGTGATACAAACCGATGGCCGCTATATCACGTCCGGAAATCCGTTCATACTCAGCGGAGAGCAAAAAGTATTTGTGTTCAAAGTTATCCGGGCATTGCCCGGCCAAAGTACATAATTTGTCCCGATATCTTTTAATTTTTCTTTTAGTGATGGGCCGCTTGCCAGCTTTCGTCTGCGGATATGATGCGGCAAGGGCCAGGGCGTGGTAGAAAAGAAACTCGGGAACGATGATGGTGCCCAGATGGTAATACAACATCTTTAGGCCCGCCTCGGCCGCATCAAGCGCACCTTTGATATCCCCCATTATATACAGCAGCCGAAGTTTAAGCAAAAAATGCCGCAGCAGGATAATTTGAATGCCGTCTTTTTCCATGTTTTCGATATGCCGGCCTTCGTCAAATGAATTATCCGTTGCAGTGCCGGAATCCGCAGGCTCGCCTCGTAAACGCAGCGTATAGTACCTGACAGACCTCAAATAGTTTAACGCGCCTATATCATTATATTTTTTTATAAACTGGAAATATTTTTCACATTCCTCCACCACTATGTCGATAGGCGTGCCGCTGGCAATTAAAAAAATAAGCACAGACTGAATATGGTATACGGCATAATTGGTATCGCCTGTTTCCAGTGCTGTTTTTACGCCCTTACGGTGCGCCTCGAGTCCTTTATGGATATGTTCTGTCCAGATGCTGATGCCGCTTGCATAAAAAAGCAGCATCTTGGGAATCAACGCCGGTGAACCGAAACTTTCGTTGGCGGCTATCGCCATATCCCCGAATCTGCGCCCCGCCTCATAGCTTCTGAAAACAGCGCACAAAGAAGCGCCGTATATCATGTACCCAAACGGCGAAGCCTTTGAATTGCCGAATTTCAGTGACAAATCCACCACTTTAAGAGAAGAGACTATGGCAACGTACGGACTGCACAAAAACGCTGAAAAACAAAGGTTGATCAACAGGTTCATGGTCAGTAGCAGCCGACGGTCGCTAATCTGGGGAAGGTGTAACAAGTCATCAATGCCGTGTTTATACAGCTTGAATTTGGTCCTGACCATGCTTTTAACAACAGAAAACCGACCGGCCGCATCCGATAAATTCACCCCCAGCAGGCGCAGGCCGGCAAAACCAATTTTCAGAGCCTCTTCATGTTTTGCCAGACTAGCCAGCATGATCATTTTAAGCATGTAAATCTCTGCGCAATCCACGGGGGTTTTTGCCCGGTCGGTAAGCACCTGAAACCGTTTTTCAGCCTGGTCAAAAAGCTGATTGACATATTCACATCTCATCTGCCCCTTGGTTAAGGCAAAAATTAAGGAGTAGTGCTCCTGCCATGCTGACTCAGGCAATAATCCGTTGCCGGTTTTGAAATATTCCTGAGCCTGGGTGTAAGCCTGAGAATCAACGGCCTTCTGACCGGCCATCAGATTAAGTTCCGCCAGCTTGATGCGCTCCTGCTCGTCGATCATCTCCATGCCGTGATTGAGATGGTTGACGACCTGAAAGATATGATTTGACAATTGTTCATTCTCGATTGTTCCCAACAGAAGACGGCCGATTTGCAGATGCAGGGCACTTTTCCTGTCCTCGGAAAGCATGGCGTAAACCGTTTGCCGGACTTTGTCCCCCTGAAATGTCAGACGGATATTTTTCCCGTCCATTCGCCTGTCTGTTCCCTCGACGGCTCTTGGAGGAAGGTTCCGGATCAGCAGCTCCCTGAGCGGCCGGTCCGTATCGCCGAGTACGGTTATGAGACCCGCTTCGACCGCATACCAGAGATCAAATGCCACAGTGACCACATCTTTTCCGGTCATTTTGGAAAGCAGCTCCAGATTGAACTGGTCCCCGATGCATGCCGCGATCTTCAGGACTTCCTGTGTGGTTTCAGGCAGCCTGCCGATTTTTTCATCCATGAAATCGACGATGTTGGAGGCTATGGCCCGGGCTCTTATTTTCTCGATATTCCATTGCCAGGCGCCGCAGGTAAAATCATAAAACAGCAGGCCTTCAGCATAAAGTAAGGCAAGAAAGACCCTGACAAAATAAGGGTTGCCGCCGGTATTCTGATGAACGAGCTTGGAGAGCGCTTTCGTATCGGGCGTGGTCCTTTGCAAAGACGCCGTGATTAGCTGCTCAATATCGAAAACAGTGAGCGGATCTAGTGTAATGTCGATCATCCGAACGTTTTTACGGCCAATGGCCTCAATAGTCTGCTGCAGGGGGTGTGTCGGGCTGACTTCGTTATGCCGATAGGCGCCGATTAAAAGAATGTGCCGGGCGGCGCTCTCTGTGAAAAAAGCCTCCATCCGATTAAGCGTTGCGGAATCGGCCCATTGCATATTGTCGATAAAAATCACCAGCGGATGATCTTCTGCAGCAAAAACCCGCAAAAATTTTTCAAATGTGATATTAAACCGCTTCCGGGCATCTGCCGGTGACAGGACAGCTGGTTCGTCCTGCTTGCCGATAATGTATTCCAGCTCTGGGATCACATTTACAATGATACGTGCGTTTGCTCCCAGCGCCCTAACCAAATCCCGGCGCCAAGCCTCGACTTCATCCGGGCTTTTGGTCAGAATATGGCGTATCATGCCGGAAAAGGCCTGTATAATCGCACTGTACGGAATTTTTTGGTTAAGCTGGGCGCATCGGCCCTTGAGAAAATAGCCGCCGGCATTGGTCACATACGTTTCAAAAGTTTTGAGCAGCCGAGTCTTACCCATTCCGGCCTCTCCGGAAATTAACATTAGAGCGATATCCTCACGTCTAATACGCTGAAATTCAATTTCCATGAGATTGATCGCCGTCCCTCTTCCAAAAATTTCATCGGACAATATTAGAACTTCCGGCGCATCCTTAGTGCCCGTTGAAAACGAGGGTTCAATGTACCCGTCGCTGAAAAGCATCTTGTGACATAATATCAGGTCTTCCCGAAGTCCATATGCGCTTTGATAGCGATATTCCGGATCTTTTGCCAACAGCTTCATAATAATATCCGAGATCGGAGCGGGAATTTCCGGTCGAATTTCTGCCGGCGATGAAGGGGTGTGGGCCACATGCTCATAGATAATCTTTTCGGGACCGCCATTGCTGAAGGGGGGAGCGCCGGTTAAAAGCTCGTAAAGAATTATACCTAAAGAATAAAAATCAGTCCGAAAACCGATCCGGCGATTCATGCGCCCTGTTTGCTCAGGTGAAATATATGGGAGGTTTCGCTCCGGGATACCAGAACCGTCCATGTACTGATCATAATAAAGGCTCGATGGCGGACCCATCAATGCTGGAGGCGCAAAATCTTTGATGCGAACTTTTTTCCCAGCCGCATCGATTTCGATGCCGGAAAGGGTCAGGCCTTTATGGATAAATCCGGCCTGGTGCATGTCGTTGACGGCTGTCGCCAGCTGTATGGCGATATCCAGGTAATCCGACAGAGAAAGTTTATTCTGCATAAAATATTCAGCAAGTGAAATGCCTTTGGACGACGCCATAACTAACAAAATACCGGTTTCCGGACCGTCTGTAATTTTTTCCACGGCATGGACGGGAATGACATGGGTAGACTTGAACCCGGTCAGGCTCTCATAATCTCCTGCCACACCGGAAGATTCAGCCATCATGGCAGGGCTTAACGGGAAAAAATTGAACACAACAGTTTGCGAGCTTACGGTATGCCGGCCTGAATACCGGATGAAATCTTTATCGGACTGAGTTTGCTGAATAATTTCATATTCGGGAAGCGTAATCATTACTCGATATCGTATATAATCCAAAAATATTGATCAATCAACAAGATTGACCCCAGCAGATTTAAAATTATTTTTTGTTTATAAATACTCTTTATCAAGAGAGAATATGACAATGAAGTAAAAAATGATGTAAACAGAGTAAACGTCAGAAAGGAAAAAAAAATGAGAACGCCTCTGGAAATTACCTACCGTAATGTCAGCAAAAACGACACAATCGAAACCTTAATCCGGGAAAAAGCTGACAAGCTTGACCGCCTGCATGACAGCATCATCAGTTGTCGGGTTTCAATTGAACGCCCCCAGGGATATCAACAAAAAGGCAGCCAGTATCGGGTGCGCATCGATCTCCGACTGCCGCCCGGCAAAGAACTCGTCACCCACAGGAAATCGGGTCAAGGGGAAATGCAGGAAGGGCTTCACAAGTTAATTACCACTGCATTTCAATCCATGGAGCGCCAACTCAAAAAAATAAAAGGCAAACAAGAGAACCATACCAAAACCAATCCTTCTCAAACCGATGCCGAGCAGACGGGACTCGTCGTCCGTATATTTGCCGATGAAGGATATGGGTTCATAAAAACATTGAACGGCCGGGAAGTCTATTTTCACAAAAACAGTGTCATCCATAATGACTTCGATCGCCTGGAAATCGGCACAGGCGTGCGTCTTGTCCAGACCGAGGGAGAAAAAGGGCCTCAGGCCAGTACTGTCCAGATCGTTGATAAACCCGGCAGCCGTATATCAAAAAAAGAACAGGCGGATGTGGAGGTTCCTGAAGGATGTCAGCCCTGAAATTTTAGTCGACAGAATACAACTAAGACATAAAATCAGGAATTTCGAACCTTAAAATCAGGTTTTCCCTGATTGCTTTATGACTAAGTTTATGAACATTATTCATGGCAAAAGGGGGAATCTATGAATTATTCTGCGACAGAAACGCATATCTTTAGACCGGATGAGGAAACCAATCTAATTGTATATACCTGGCTTCCGGATAGAGAAATCAAGGTTGTTTTCATCGGGCTTCACGGCGGGCTGGCACATGCTGGAGCTTGGGTCACAGCGGCTCTTTATTTCAAAGAAAGGTTTAAGGTTCACGATTCAT
>JAGYOX010000102.1 GCA_018399235.1 Desulfobacterales bacterium
ATTCTACCCTGCCATATTTGTTCCCGCTGCCACCGTCAAGAATAAACCTAAGCCTTTAAACCGGAATAACAACTAATCGGATTGTTTTTTTATAGACAGGTACAAAAATTTTTGCTTAAAAAAGGCCGGAGGTGGATGCATGGCGGATCAAACGAGCCAAGAAAAATACAGAGAAACGCCGTTTTTAAACCAAATGGCATTGATTTCAGCCCCATGGCCGGTTTTCAGCCGGCCGTCGATTCAGCTGGGGGCGTTAAAGGCCTACCTTAAATCCGAATTCCCGGATCTCAGGGTGTTATGTCATCATTTTTATCTCCAGGCAGCCGTTTCAATAGGTTATCCGGTCTATCAGGCCATAGCAGAACGGACCTGGACAGCGGAGTGCGTTTATGCGGCCATGCTCTATCCGGACCGCATGGATCAAATTGCCGGTCTTTTTACCAAAGCCGCCAAAGGACAAAAAACTCTTCGTGGTATGGACTTCGGGCATATAGTCCGGCAGGTTAAAAACGTATCCGATATATTTATCGGCAAAGTGGACTGGGCGGCCATGGGCCTGCTGGGTTTCTCTGTTTGTCTGTGCCAGTTGACATCCTCCCTGTATTTTATCAGGGAGATCAAAAAAAAGGCGCCTGATTTGCCGATAATCGCCGGCGGCTCCATTATCGGCGGGCATTCCGCAAAGGGTCTGTTGGAAGTGTTTCCGGAAATAGGGATGATTGTTATCGGTGAAGGCGAACCCCCCCTTATCCGCTTGGTCGGACATCTGAGGGCCGGCGGGGGGGTATCGGATTTTCCGGGCGGTGCCGGGATAGTTTCCAGAAACGAGGGGCCATCACCGGAAAACTTTTCCTTTTCGCAGTTATTCGATCTGACAAATCTTCCGGCCCCGGATTTTTCCGAATACTTTGCAATGCTCAAAAACCTTCCGCCGGAACAAACATTTTTTCCGACGCTGCCCTTGGAGATTTCGAGGGGCTGTTGGTGGAGGGGCATGGATTCTCGCACCGGAGAGAAGGGCTGTGCATTTTGCAATCTAAACCTGCAGTGGGAGGGTTACCGGTGTAAATCGGTCGCGCAGGCGGCGGGTGAAGCCAATCAAATGGCGGAGCAATACCAACTGCTTTCAATGGCGTTTATGGATAATTCCTTGCCGCCGCAGAAAAGCCGTGCCATTTTTAAAAATCTGGCCGATTTTAATAAAGATTTTCAGTTTTTTTCCGAAATTCGGGCGTCCACCGATAAAGAAACGCTGGAGGTACTGTCCCGGGCCGGCATGGCCGACGTTCAGGTTGGCATTGAAGCCCTGAGTTCAAATCTTTTGAAAAAGCTCAACAAGGGCACATCGGCTATCGAGAATCTGGAAATCATGAAAAACTTGGAGGTTCTTGGCATTAAGCACAATTCCAACCTTATCCTCCACTTTCCGGGAAGTGATGAAACCGATGTCGAAGAGACAATGCGGGCGATTCAGGCCGCGCGATTATTCTACCCGCTGCGAATCGTCCATTTCTGGCTCGGCATCCAGAGCCCGGTATGGAAAAATCCCGGCGAATTCGGGATCAAGGCGGTATTTAATCATCCGAACTACAAAATCCTGTTTCCGGATCGTGTATACCGCGGGGTGCGATTCATGATCCAGGATTACCGGGGCGATAAACAGTATCAGCGGAAGCTTTGGCAGCCGGTAAAACGGGCGGTTAGGCAATGGCGAAAGGACTACTTTTATTTGCACCAACCGCCGAATGCCGGTCCGATTTTAAGCTTTCAGGATGGGGACGATTTTTTGATTATCCGGAAACGCAGAGCCAGTGATAATCCTGAAAATCATCGCCTAACCGGTACTTCCCGGAAAATATACCTGTTTTGCATGCACCGCCGGCAGTTCGAAGCGATTTTGGGACAATTCCCTGATTTCTCGACAGAAAAGATCAGCTCTTTCCTTCAACTGATGATTGATAAGAACTTGATGTTTGCGGATAACGATGAGTATTTGAGCCTGGCGGTACCCTCCCGAAACGGACAATAATAACTTGTTTTTTATCATGGCGCCATATTTTTCAGAATTTTATCGCCGTTTCGGACCCGGTGGGCGGCCATACCGGTGATTTGCCCTTCCGGAATATTGACACTGAACTCGGTGACAAAATCAAGTTCTGAGCGGTCGCTATCAACGGTTAAAACCGTTGGCTGGTCAGTGGACAGATAGGCGCCGATGGCTTCGCCGGCGTCGCCGATGACATAATCGTTATCCGAATCCGTGCCGGCATAAATCTGGTATTTGCCGGCTTCGACTCCTTTAAAACGATATTCGTAAAGCCCGTTTTTCACGTCCAGGGATTGCTGCGCCACGGTTTCATCTGTTTCGTTATCAGTCAGCAGCACATAATGAAAACCGGCATTCGGGGCAAAGACCGTGCTGGTGATTCGCATGTTGACCGGGACGTTCACTGTGTTGTCCGAGGAAACAAAAGTGATGGTGGCGCTATAGATCCCGTCAGAAAGCCCGCTACGGTTGACGGAGGCGGTATAGGTGCCCAGCCCGTTTTTATCTGTTTCTAATGCCGAAACCGTCAGCCATTCAGCATCGTCTGATATGCTGGTAACCGATAATGTGTCGCTGCCGACCCGTGAGGCGGTCAATGTGGCACTGTCTGCGATGTTGCCCAGGCTAAGCGTGGCCGGGCTGATATTCAGAACCGTCGGCACCGACCCGTCCCGGGCGGCCAGAACCGCTTTTCTGGCATCAATCAGACCATATCCGTAAAAGTCATCCCGGCCGGCGGTGCCTATATCTCTAACGATTTTAAAATCCTGTATGAACCCATCCAATTCATCCGGTGTTAAACCGGGCCGTATTGATTTCATCAGTGCGACCACCCCGGCCATATGGGCTACAGCCATGGAGGTGCCTTGGTAAAAGGTATATGCGTTCTGGATAACCCCGGAGGAATCATCCCCCCCCGTGTTGAGTATTCCATCAACATAGCCGTCGGCATTTAAGTCAGTTGAAAAGTCTCCCCCAGGGGCGGCCACATCGATAGTGGATCCGAAATTGGAATATGGTGCCAGGTTGGCGTTGATGCCCACTGCGCTGACTGAGATTACACCATCATACGCTGCCGGATAAGAGGGGGCATTCTTTCCGGAATTGCCAGCCGCCGAAATAATGATGACGCCGGCTTCACGGGCCTGAGTGCACACATCCTGTTCGGCCTGGGAAAAGCTGTCACCGCCGATGCTCAAGTTGATGATCGCCGCAGGTTCATCCGGTGTCCTGCCGGAGTCGTTTTCCAGACCTGCCGCATACCGAACGCCCTGCATGATATCATAAGTGGTACCGGCGCTGTTTTTTCCAAGAGCCCGGATCGCCATTATACGTGCATTCCATGAGGCGCCCGAGACCCCGGTATCGTTATTGGTCGCCGCCGCAATAGTCCCGGCTACATGGGTGCCATGAAATGAGCTGCCGCCTTGGCTTTCATCACCCGGATCATCAGCATTTTTGTCAATACCGTCACCGTCCAGAGCCCGGTCTGGGTCGCTGATAAAATCAAAACCATCGCCGGTTATTTTACCGGCAAGGTCCGGGTGATCCATAATTACACCGGTGTCAACCACGGCAACTATTACACTTTCGCTGCCGGTTGATATATCCCATGCCTCCGGCAGGTTGATCAACGGGTAATGCCACTGAAGCGGGTAATACTCGTCGTTTGGCGTTTTAAATGCCTGGTGAATATAGTTGGGTTCGGCGATTTCTATATCCGTCCGTCTGCGCAGGGATTTAATTTTAAGAAGGGTGTTTAGCTTTTCCCGGGTGTCGGCAGTCATCCATGCCGATGCGGGCAGGTGAGCGCTTGACGTTTTTGACGAACCGGATTGAACGACAAAATTTTCTGGTGAGGCCTGGTGTATCGAAAAAAGACCTGCCCGGCCGGGCCCTCCGGCCTTTTGTTTCAGCCCGAGGGATGCCAGCGAGTGGGCGGCATTGGTTTGAATTTCGTGGGATTCGGCAAATTCGGCAATAACCTCACCGGGTTCAAAAGGGCGGCTGAGCCTTAAACCCTTGCGGTTTTCAGTGCCTTCCACCTGACCGATGGTCAGGGTATAATTGGATGCCCCGAGAGTAGTAACCACCTGGATCATATATGTGCCGTTATCCAGCGCCTCAAGTGTTTCGGTTCTGGCGTATAGTGCAATCGCTGAATCAAGGAGCTCAAAATTCGCTGCATCATAAAGATACATATCCAGGTCCGCATCCAAAATCGGCGCGGCGATGTTCAATATAATGCTTTCACCTGCCAGCAGATCCACCCGGAAGAAATCATTAATGTCTCCATCGGCAAAGGATCGTCCCTTTTCGCCCGTCCCGGGCTGATTGATATAGCCGCCTAATGTGATCGGGGTTGAAAGGACTTGAGCCTGTTCAAAGCTGTCATTTGGAGTATAAGGCGCATTCGGATCGTTGACGTCTCTATCAATGGATGAGTTGGAGGCAGCCGTAATTGTGCCGCTCAATGTATATGTTTCAGTGGTCAATGTGACGGTCAGGGTGTCTGAAGCGGTGTTGCCAGACGCGTCTATAGCAGTTACCGTGATTGTGTTCGAACCGGGGTTTAAATCGATTTGCGCCTCCCAGGAAGCGGTGCCGGTCGCCTCACCGGTCTTGGTTTCCCCGTTTTTATTTTCCCAGATAACCTGATCAACAGCCGCATTGTCTGTTGCTGTGCCCCCTATCGTGATAGAGGCGTTGCCGGTGGAATATGTCTCGGTGTCAGTGGGTTGGTTAATGACAACCTCCGGCGGTTGATCATCTCCGTGGTGATGGCTTCCTCCGCCGGAATCACATCCTATCCCCAGGGAAATAATTAATGCCAGGGCCAGCGCAGGCCAGGAAAAAACAAGTTTTTTATCGTCAGACGCTATCCAATGCATACAACTCATCATACCCCCTATTTTTTTCAAGGGTTTCGGCATATAATTCAACCGGGTGTTTAACCGCTATGGAGTGCCCGGCATGGGATAAAAGGTCGGTAATTTGCATCATGCAGGCCGGACATGCCGTTGCCACGGCATCTGCACCGGATTCAATGATGCAGTCCAGTTTTTTTTGTCCGATTTTTCGGGAGAGCTCATAATGACTGAGGTTGAAGCTTCCGCCCATGCCGCAGCAGCGGTCAGGCTCCCGCATTTCAACAAATCTCCAGTCACTGAGGGCCCGGAGCAGGGTTCTCGGCTGCGCCGCAACCCCCAAAGATTTTTTAAGGTGGCAGGGGTCGTGATAGGTGACTGTTTTTTCGCAGTAGGCGGCATTTTCCAATGCCTTAATATTTAGCTCATCCACCAGGAATTCATTGATATCCCGCGTTTTGTCGGACAGTTCAAGGACTTTTCTTCTTAAATCATCCGACAGGTTGTCGGTCATCAGGGGCCAAAGCTTCTTGATGGTGGCTGTGCATGTGGCACAAGGGGTGATCAGGAAATCAAATTCCACGCTGTCAAAAATCCGGATATTTTTTTCTACCAGGCATTCAAACGTTTGCCGGTCACCTGCGGAAAGTGCCGGCATACCGCAGCAAGGTACCTGATCAGCCACAAAAATATCCACATCATAATAATCCAGAACTTCTATTGCTGCGTCCGCCACTCGGGACAGAAGTTTATCAATCAGGCAGCCGGGGTATAATGCGACTCTGAAGCCCGAATGGCCGGATTTTGTGAATTGGCGATGCGCTTTTTTATGCCAGGCGGTTTTTTCAAGCGGCAAATAATGGCGATTTCCGATAACAGGGGAGAGGAGTGGGGCGCATGAGGCCCCCAGGGTTTCGTTAACACATTTTGAAAAGGGCCTTTGAAGCCGGGCCATCCATTTCAGGAGCCTATCAAACCGGTCCGGGTTGGAAAGAAAACCCCGGAAGACAGCCTTTTCCATTGGCGGCAGGCCCAGATAGCCGGTGATGATCTGCCGGGCTTTTAAAAAAACGTTTAGTATTTTTACCCCGCTTGGGCATGCGGCTTCGCAAGAGCCGCATAACAGGCATCGATCCAGGCGTTTTTTGACGGCTTCCGGGTTGTCCAGGATTTCCTTGCTCAAATTCTCCAGTAGAACGAGTTTCCCGCGCGCCACATCGATTTCCCGGCCGGTTTGTTGGTATAGCGGGCAGGCGGCCATACACATGCCGCATCGGGTGCAGCGAACCAGTTCTTCGTCGAGTTGGTTTAACAATCGGACCAGTTCGCGAATATCTGACATTTAGCCATCTCCGATCATTTCTTTCTGCAAAAATACCACACGCCAGCCGAATAAACCGCTTTTTACGCGACTGTTAGGGTTTGGTTTCAAAGTGCCAGTTTTCTATGGTTAATTGATTAAAATTATATTATAATACAAATAGTTTAACGGACAAGGATTATTCTTGGATTAAAGGGTTATTTCAACCTAAATCATATATTGGAAGGGAACCTATGCATTTAGACGGTATTAATTTTTATCCGGAAGATTACCCCACAAATGAGCATTATCCATTCTGTTTGAAAATATTCCGGGAGATCCGTACGCTTCCGCTTCAAACCCCGGTTACGCTGTTTGTGGGTGAGAACGGGACGGGTAAATCCACGCTTCTGGAGGCGATTGCCAATCGATGCGGGATTTATATCTGGCAGGGGCGAGAGCGGCTGCGCTATGAATATAATCCCTATGAATCAAGATTATGTGAATATATTTCAGTTAATTGGAAGAATGGCCGGGTGCCGGGCTCTTTTTTCGGTTCTTCCGTTTTCCAGGATTTTGCCCGGTTACTTGATGAATGGGCGCTTGCCGATCCCGGTCAGCTCAAATACTTCGGCGGGAAATCTTTGATCACCCAATCCCATGGTCAGTCCATCATGTCGTTTTTCCGGGCGCGGTATTCAAGAACCGGTCTTTATTTGATGGATGAACCTGAAACCGCTCTTTCCCCCAGGACCCAGATCAGCCTGGTCGACCTGCTGATCAATATGAGCCGGGCAGGCCACGCCCAGTTTATTATTGCCACCCATTCTCCCATACTGCTTGCTTGTCCAAGGGCTACTATTTACAGTTTTGATCAGGTGCCGATAACCTCCTTGGGCTACGAGGAAACGGACCATTACAGGCTTTACAAGGATTTTATGGCGGATCCGAGGGGGTTCTGGAACGAAAATTGACTAAAATTCAACTGTAATAAAAAGGTGTGACGGATGAATGTGAAAGACAAATACGCTATCGTGGGGGTTGGATATACGCCGCAGGGGAAGCTCCCTGAACGAACAACATTGAGCTTTCACCTGGAAGCTTGCGCCAATGCTATTAAAGATGCCGGGTTAAGCCGCGAGGATGTTGACGGCCTTATCTGCTACCGGCACTTTCCGCCATCAACGGGGGAGCAGGATGTCTCTCCCTACCTGGTTGCCCAACATCTGGGTATATCGCCCGCCTATCTGTTTCAGGACGCGAACTGATCTCGAAGCCATTTGCTGCACGCAGTTGGCGCGCTTGAATCAGGGGCATGCAAGTACGTGCTGATCTCGTACGGGCACAGTGCCCGTTCCGGGGACAGTATGTTGAGAATGCTTTCGGATATGACAGGCGATGAAGCCATCTATGGCCATTTCGGGGCTGCAGGTGGCTATGCGCTGGCCGCGCGGAGGGCTATGCATGAGTTCAATACAGGTCCGGATTCGTGGAAGCATATTGCCGTCGGCCAACGCGCCTGGGCAAACCTGAATCCGCAGGCAATGATGTATGATAGCAGATTAACAGACGAAGGCTATATGACTGCCAAATGGCTGATCGAGCCTTTTCGGTTGTTTGACAACTGTCTGATCAGCGACGGTGGAAGAGCCTGTATTATAACTTCCGTGGAAAGAGCCCGGGATCTAAAGCATCCGCTGGTAACAATAATGGGCCTGGGACAGCATAACCCGTCAGGCGATCTGCAGAAAGCAGACTATCTCGCCGGTCCAACAGGGGCGAGGATAGCCGGTGAGGCTGCATTTTCAATGGCGGGGATTGCCCGCGATGATATTGACGCCTGTCAGATCTATGACTGCTTCACCTATACTGTGGAAATAACACTTCAGGACTATGGTTACTTCGAGCCGAGCGGGGGGAAAGACTGGTTCATGGGCGGAACGATTGAACCGGGCGGCCGAATGCCTGTTAATACTTCGGGCGGATTGCTTTCAGAAGCCTATCATATGGGTTTGACACCGTTAACCGAGGGGGTAATGCAGCTCATGGGCCGGTGCGGTCCAAGGCAGCTAGGCCCTGAGACGAACACAAAAACGCCTGAAATTATGCTATGCAGCGACAACGGCGGAATCCTTCAAACCCATGCATGCTACATATTGAGGAGGATATAGGGAAATGGAATATGCAAAACCGCTGCCGCAGGTTAACGCCGACACCCGTCCGTTTTGGCAGGGATGCCGGCAGCATCTTCTAAAAATCCAGAAATGTAAAAACTGTGGGTTACTGCGCTGTCCACCCGCTTTTATTTGTCCGGAGTGCCTTTCGTCAGAAGTTGAATGGGTCGCCGCCAAAGGCAAGGGGCGCGTATACAGCTTTGCGGTCTATCATGCCGCCTATCAGCCGGGATTTCAGGATGAATTGCCTTATGTCGTCGCCCTAGTCGATCTTGATGAAGGCGCTCGAATGATAACCAACATTGTTGGGTGCGATCCGGGCGAAGTTTACTGTGAAATGGCGGTCGAAATAGTATGGGATGATGTAAACGAAACATTCAGCATCCCTAAATTTAGGCCGCTTCAGAAATAAGGATAAAAGTGAGTAATTTTTTAGCGACGTGCCGGAAAACAAAATGGCGTTTACCTTATAAATAATGCAGGCCGGGGGGCGTGGCCTCAAATCTTTATGGAGGTTTGCTATGAATCTGGGAGAACTGGTATCCCGAAATGCCCGGACCGTTCCTGACAAGGACGGCGTCATTTACGGGCAGGCCCGCTACACGTGGCGGGAAGTGAATGAGCGTTGTAATGCCGTGGCTGACAGTTTGATCGCCGCGGGGGTGAAAAAGGGTGACAAAGTGGCTATGTGGATGGGCAATACAGACCATTTCGTTTTTGCTTTCTACGGCATCGTTAAAACGGGCGCCGTCGTAGTCCCCGTTAACTTCCGACTGGCACCGCCGGAAGCAGAATGGATTTTTGATCATTGCGATGCCGTTGGCCTTATCTTTGACTCCGAGTTCAGCCAGGCCATCCAAGAGATGGCCCCCCGACTGAACAAAGTGACTGCATATTACTCAACCGGCGAGGGGTACGACGGATGCACCCCCCTATCCGAGGTCTATGCCGCAGGCAAAACAGCCGACCCAGAGATCGCTATCGATGAATGGGATGAGAGTGAAATTATATACACATCAGGCACTACCGGCCGGCCCAAGGGGGCAGTTTTAACCCACCACAACCAGATGGCTCTGGTGACCACCGTGAGCTACCTTGTACATATCGCGCCCAAGGATCGTATTTTCCACGTGGCGCCGCTCTTCCATTCGGCAGAGCTTAACCTTTATCTCAACCCCGGGACTTATATGGGCGCTACTCATGTGATCATGAGAGAGTTCAACCCGCAGCTGGTCCTGGAAACCATTCAGAAAGAACGGATTACCCAGTTCTTCGGCGCACCGGTCATGTATCTTTTTATGATGAAGGTGCCAAACTTTGACGACTATGATCTGAGTTCGGTGCGCTTTTTCGGCTATGGGGCCGCCCCCATGCCTGCAGAGCAGGTCAAACAAATGATCGCCAAGTTTAAGACCGACAGCTTTTTTTGTCTTTGCGGTCTGACTGAGGGGGGGCCCGGTGGCATCGCCCTGCAGCCCGAGGACCAGATTCGCAAAGCCGGAGCCGGCGGTACCTATATTGTCAACATGGAGACCAAGCTGGTCGATAACGATGAAAAGGACGTCACCGCTCCCGGTGTAGTTGGTGAACTGGTCATCAAGGGCGAAACTACGATGAAGGCGTATTACAAGAACCCTGAAGCCACGGCCGAGACCATTCGGGACGGCTGGGTCCACACCGGAGATTTAGGGGTTATGGACGAGGAGGGCTACATCACGCTGGTGGACAGAAAGAAGGACATGATTATCACCGGCGGGGAGAACGTTTACAGCAAAGAGATAGAGGAGGCTCTGGCAGAGCATCCGGCTGTCTATCAAGGCGTAGTCATCGGGGTGCCCCACCCCGAATGGGGCGAAACTGTTGTTGCCGTAGTTGTGCTCAACGCTGATCAAAGCCTGACTTTGGAGGAACTCAAGGGATTTTTGTCGCCCAGGCTGGCCGATTACAAAATCCCCAGGGCGCTGAAAGTTGTCGAAGCCCTTCCAATGAATGTTTCTGGCAAAGTTCTTAAATACAAACTCCGAGAGGAATACAAGGATGCCATGGCCTGAGTATTGTAGGCAGGTATTGATTTTTGTCTATAAGCTTATGCCTCAAATAGGCGTTATCCATTATATTTGGAAATGTTACACGAGATCCTCCTAGTAAGCAACAAGACCAGCCCTATATATTGTGCTCGGCTTAAAAATTATAGAATCCATATTCTGTTTGACTGTACGTAGCGCCAAAGAGCAACGGATGGCTGAATGTTGCTAACGTGGCTAATCAGCCGCGCGGTTTTTTGCGTCGGCTGCATTAGCCTTGTTAGGCTTTCTCATATATATAGAAATCAGCAAAAGAACCCTTTTCGTCATTACCGATATACGAATATCTGTTGGGAATATGTCTTGTCAGATTCCACTCTGGTTTGTTTTCTTCTATCCATTTCGAAAACTTCCGATGTCTTACATGGGCCGCTTGGAATCTTGATTGCTTCTGAGTATTGGATGAGTAGATTATCACAAATCTAGTCGAAGAACCGAAAAGCCGCTCCATATAGGCATGAAAGACATTATCTTCAATAAGATGGTAAATCACATCTAAAGACAAAGTCAATTGGGCTGTCTCGTTCGAAAATTCATCCATCAATTTAAAGGTCTTGGTTTCATCATCAGAGAAAATACTCTCACATTGCAATATAGCTTCTGGACTTACGTCGAAACCAAGATATGAGGGATATTCTGATAATCTCAATTGATTGCCATCACCACACCCATATTCAATAATTGTGCTAATCTGCTTTTCCCTTACAAAACCATTAAGAACCTGAGCTTTGAATTTGGCTAATTTACCATACGACCCAGCCCCTGAATTTCCTCCTGATTGATATCTCTTTTTCCAGTAGTCCTCGGAACCAGGAAACGATCTGAACGGCATAACAAAAGCGAAGTAAACAACTTTAGCTATGGAACGAAGAATCGGGATCTTTTTTATAAAATCTTTCATACTGTTTATTCCTTTCAAGAGCCTAACAAGTGATTCTCCGGTTTTCCGGATATCATTCATTAAGTTGGTATCGGTGACGTATTTTTATCTTTAAGCTATTTCCTAACCGTATATCATAAGTATTTGGAGAATGTTAAATTAGGTACCATTATGGGATAAATCCCACAATTATTTTTATTACGATTGGAATCGTAGTTGAAAAAAAATCAGGCAATATTCTCAGGCTTTCTCAAATTTGCATCTTGCTTGCCATATTCTGGACCGTCAATTTCAAGCGTGGACTGAGGAATGTAAAAAGAAAAAATCAGCTATATGCTTAAAAACGGAAACACAACATCTTGATTATATGTCAAAACATTTTGACAAAGACTTTTTTTACAGTATTATAAAGTATATGAAAAAGCCAAACCAACTGTAAAGTTGGGACGGAAAGTCACGGATCTTATCGGTTTCGTGTTTTTCATTTCAAAGATAGCCGGACTGCCATTTCTTCAA
>JAGYOX010000103.1 GCA_018399235.1 Desulfobacterales bacterium
TTTCCACCGGGTGTCCCTGCCGGGTGCGGGCGATAAGGAGACACTTCAACGAATGGTCAGTGATTTGATGACCATACCGTTGGACAGGAGCAAACCCCTGTGGTCATGCCATCTTATTGAAAATTATAAAAAAGGATGCGCGCTGTTTTTCAGGCTGCATCACTGTATTGCCGACGGCATTGCACTGGTCCACGTTATCCTTTCCACCACTGACAAAGAACCCGGTATTCCCTTGTTTGAAACCAAACGCGCCGGATCTGAAAAGAAACGGACACCGCCTTCTTTCATGCCGCTCGGGCAATTGATGGCGAATGCGTCCGGAGTGATCAACAAAACACGAATAATCGGCGAAAAGCTGCGTGCAGAGGGCTCTAAAATATTATCCAGGCCGTCATATCTGAAGACGCTCATCAAAAACACTTCCGGCACGTCTGTTGACACGGCAACGGTTTTGGCCAAGCTCGCCATGATGCCGTTTGATCCCAAAACCTGTTTTAAAGGGCCGTTGGGCGTTCGAAAGCGGGTCACCTGGTCGAACCGCATATCACTGGAAAACGTCAAAACCACCGGTAAAGCCCTTGGCGCCACGATCAACGACGTGCTCATCGCTTCGGTAGCCGGTGCGCTGCGACAGTATCTGATGATGAGAGGCAACAGGGTTCGGGAAACGGAGCTACGCGCTGCAATTCCTGTCAGCATCCGTGAACCCGGGACCGCATTTGAACTCGGCAATAAATTCAGCCTGGTTTTTCTTGCCTTGCCGGTCCACATCGAAGACCCGATTTTTCGATTAAGAGAAGTTAAAAAACGCATGGACCATCTTAAACAGTCGCCGGACGCCGCTGTGGCGTTTATGGTGTTAAGGGCGCTGGGCATATCATCGGCTGCCATCGCCAGAACGGCCTCCAACTTCTTCGGCAATAAGGCGACGGCTGTTCTGACCAATGTCCCCGGCCCGCCAAAGCCCCTCTATTTTTCAGGAAAGAAGGTTGAAAATTTTATCGGCTGGGTCCCCCGGGCCGGTCGGGTCGGCATGGGAATCAGTATTTTCAGCTATGCCGGTAAAGTGGGAATCGGTTTGGTGACCGATGAGGGGCTGGTCCCTGACCCGGATACCATTTTGAAAAATTTTGAAGCCGAGCTGAATCGCCTCCTGAATATTGTCAAAACCGGGAAAACGGCGCCCGACTCGCTCGTTGATGACAGCAAGGCCAGCGACCTGGGAGCGTTTTTAAAAGCCGAAAAGGGAGTGCTTTTCCAGCCACTTCCATAAACTCCGGAAAAAGGGTCCGATATGACCAATGGGTAATATGTGGCCTTTTTATCTGGACGTGGCGGGCTTCCCAGAAAGTTCCCTCTCAAATAATTATCTTTAGAAATCAGCATGATATGCGAATCTCCCATAAAAGGCAGAACACTGGCACAACAATTGAAGTATTGAAAGCCGTGAGCAAATGAATCCCCGGAAACGGTTTCCGGGAACTGCAAAAAAACACAGCAAAAAAAGGAAGAAAATGCATCATGAAAAAAATAATTTATCGCGCGGCACTGATAACAATTGTGGTCTCTTTATTCTTTATCAACCTCAGTCTCGCCGCTGAGACGGATGACCGCATCGAATCAACGGCAAAACAGTCTTATGCATTTAAGACCTATCTCAAGGGAGATGACATTAAAATTGAGTCCAAGGACGGCGTTGTCACCTTGACCGGGACTGTTTCGGAAGAATCCAACAAAACACTGGCCCAGGAGACGGTGGCGAGCCTGCCCGGAGTTGCAAGCGTGGACAACCAGTTGGAAGTAAAAGGGGAAGCCCCTGCGGCGCACTCGGATGCGTGGCTGATCACCAAAGTGAAATCCAGCCTTTTATTCCATCGAAACGTGAGCGCCACCAAAACTGAAGTGCTGGCAGAAGATGGAATCGTCACCTTGCGCGGCGAAGCTGCCAGCATGGCCCAGAAGGACCTGACGAGCGAATACGCAAAAGAAGTGGAAGGCGTTAAGGACGTCAACAATGAGATGACCGTGTTAACCGACGCAGTGAAACCGGATAAAAAAACGATGGGTGAAAAGATGGATGACATTGGTGAATCGATTGATGACGCATCCATCACCGCCATGGTCAAGACAAGCTTGCTATATCATCGCGCAACCAGCGGCCTCAAAACCAGTGTGAACACCAAAGACGGCGTGGTCACGTTGGCGGGTAAAGCCAAAGATGCGGCTGAAAAAGCCCTGGCCACCAAGTTCGTGAGCGATGTTTACGGCGTAAAAGCGGTAGTCAACAACATGACCGTTGAAAAAACCGTGTCCAGTAATAACTAAGACTTCCGTAGTTCAAAAAAATGCACGAAAACCTAAATAAAAAGGAGTTTGAAAAATAAAAAAACTGATATTTTTTCTGATCATAATGTCCATGGTATTTGTCGCACCCGCCGCCATTGCATACCAGCAAGGGGTTTTTGAATTGACATTGGGCGGCAACGGCTCAAGCGACGAAAGTTTTGATGGCACCGTGCTTAACGCTGAGGCCGGTCTGGGAGTCTGGGATATTTCATGACCCAGAATTTTGAAGCCGTGTGGCGGCAAGGGGTTTCATATGCCGATAATCCCGGCGATGCGGAAGAATTCACCAATTTGCTGGCAACAGATCAGCATATTAAGCGCCCATAAAATATAACAATGCGCCATCCATCACGGCGTAAAAGGTTCGAAAAAAGATTATATACGACCTTAGAGCACAAATATGACCTTTTTTGCAGGAGAATCAACGAGCGGCCAACGAATGCATTATAAGCGTATTATTGATAAAAACCATGATGATAGGACACGCCTTTCTGAGTGTTAAAAAGCTGGCACAAAAATTGAGTTAATAACTATTGACCAATGAATAAAGCACCCGGAAAAAGCATTCCGGAAACAAAAAAATTTTAAAAAAGGAAAAAGGCTATGAAATCAAGCACAAAAGACAACGCCGAAGGCAAGATGCACCAGGTAAAAGGCAAGGCCAAACAGGTCGCCGGCATCGTCGCCGGAAACAGCAGTCTGGAAGCCGAGGGTAAAGAAGAAAATTTAAAAGGAAAAACTCAGGAAAAGGTCGGTCAGATCAAGAAAGTGATGGACCAGTAGAAAAATTTTTAATTTCCTCCGCATGCTGATTTTTTCAGCATTCCTCCAAAAGACAGCCGGCCGGGGCTTACAATAACGGCCAACTTTAAAAATTTATGCGGATGGTAACACATTGACGCGAAAGGAATGCGGCAGCAGCCGTTTCACCCGGGAGACGGGAAAATGAAACAAACAATCACAATCAAAAAATTACTCAGTATTTTTATTTTTATCGCATTGCTCATGCAAATAACGGCTTGCGGCTATTTTCTGCATCTAGATAGAAGGGGGCAGAGCGGCGGGCGCCTTGACATAGGAATCGTAGCCCTTGACGGGATCGGACTTCTGTTCTTCCTCGTTCCAGGCATTATCGCCTTTGCCGTGGATTTTTCTACCGGATGTATTTACCTGCCGGGCGGCGCGTTTTCCGCCATTCCGGATAATGATGAAATCAGGGTAATCCGGGTCGATCCAGCCGAACTCAATGAAGAAACCATCAAAAAAATTATTATCAGGGAAACCGGCGTGTCCGCAGGGTTTGATCTGAACCGGGCGGAGGTCTACAGTTTAAATGGAAGCGGTGACGCCCCGCGCAGGTTTGCCGAGCTAAAAAAGGGCGGCTATCATCATATCCGATAGCGTCCAATAAGAATGGCGGAAAAAAAATGACATAGCCGTCGCATGACGAAGAGCAAAGGATCTCTTTTTAAAAATGAATGTAATCAGAGCCATCATGAACGTGCTTCCTGAAAAACAGAAAGAGGTTATGCAAACGCTGATTTCAATGGTGGCGCCAACCGGAAAGGAAAAGGGGTGCTTAAGTTTTGGTATTTACACTGATATTGAAAACGAGAATGTTTTCAACCTGATTTCGGAATGGAGAACCCGCAAGGAATTGGATTATCATATGCAGTCCGACAGGTTCAGCGTTTTGATGGGAACCAAGAGCCTTTTGGCCGAACCAATTAAAATTCAGATATTTACAATCTCAAGCACGGAAGGCATGGAAGCGGTTAATGCCGTAAGAAAAAAAATGAAACGAATTTTTCCCCGATAACAACCCGAAAGGACCCGGGTGATATGAATATCCTTCTGATTTACCCCAAATTTCCGGATACGTTCTGGTCATTTACATACGCGTTGAGTTTTATCGGAAAAAAATCCGCCTTTCCGCCGCTTGGGCTGCTTACCGTCGCAAGCCTGCTGCCGGCGGACTGGTCCAGGCGACTGGTGGATGTTAATGTGGAGAGCCTTACGGATAAAGACCTTATGTGGGCGGATATGGCCTTTATCGGCGGCATGGCCGTTCAGCGGGAATCGGCCGAAAAAATCATCGCCCGCTGCAACGCGTTGAATTTAAAAGTTGTTGCCGGTGGGCCGCTTTTTACTTCTGAACCTGATGAATTCCCGGAGGTTGACCATCTTGTTCTCGACGAAGCGGAACGCACACTGCCTGACTTTTTGGCGGACTGGAAAACCGGTGCGCTTAAAAAAAGATACAGGGCTTCGGCTTTCTGCGATCTTGGCGACACCCCGGCGCCCGCATGGGAGCTGGTAAACATGAAACGATATGCCTCAATGAATATTCAGTTTTCCAGGGGCTGCCCGTTTAACTGCGAATTCTGCAATGTGACGGCTTTATTCGGTCACCGCCCGCGGATCAAAACGCCGAAACAGGTTATTGCGGAACTGGATCGTATTTATGCTTCCGGATGGCGCGGCAGTATATTTTTTGTTGATGATAATTTTATTGGAAACCGGGGCTACCTTAAAACCCATTTGCTGCCCGCCCTGATCGAATGGCGCAAACATAAAAAAGGATGCGTTTTTTTCACAGAGGCCTCCATTAATCTGGCGGATGACCCCGAACTGATGGAGTTTATGGTAATGGCGGGATTCGACTCTGTTTTTATCGGTATTGAATCCCCTGATGAACTCAGTCTCACGGAATGTCATAAAACCCAGAATAAAAACCGGGATCTCCTTGAAAGCGTGAAAATCATACATCATTCAGGGCTGCAGGTTATGGGCGGTTTCATTGTGGGCTTTGACTCCGACACGCCTTCTATTTTCCAGCGTCAGATTGATTTCATTCAAAAAAGCGGCATTGTCACTGCAATGGTCGGAATGCTCCAGGCCCCTCCGGGGACGCGTCTATTTGACCGGCTTCAACGCGAAAGCCGGGTCGCCGACACCTTTTCCGGGGACAATGTTAACGGAACTACCAATATCATCCCCAGAATGGGCATAGACAAGCTTCTTAGCGGTTATCAATCGATTATGAAACAGATTTATTCTCCTGAAAACTATTATCGCCGGGTCATAACACTGTTGAAAGAACTGAAGGCCTCAGAAATCAGACAACCGGTAAACATTCAACGGTTCCTTTCATTCTTTCGATCTGCTATCCGGCTCGGGATTCTGGGCAAAGAGCGTTTACATTACTGGCATCTGATGCTCTGGACAATAACCCGCAAGCCCAGACTGATGTCAGTGGCCATAACGCTGTCAATCTATGGCTATCATTATCGCAGAATATGCGAGCGATATATTTATTAAACACAAATTTGATGGCTTCGTAAGAACTTCAAGATCAAGGTGACGAGGAATCTTGTTTATAAAAGATTTCTCGCTGCCGCTCGAAATGACAATGCGGACGCTTTTCAGAGTCACTTTCTGCAAAAAGACAACTGCATGCGGGCATATGCGAAAACATTGATGCCGGCCTGATTTTATGTTATTATATTGAAGTTATTGGTTTTAATGAGATAAGCAGGGTGTCGGCAAATGCCAAAAAAATTTCTGGGAATTTTCAAGAGTATCCTGGGTTCGATCCGAGAGCCCCTGGTGGTGCTTGATCCGGATCTTAAAGTGATAACGGCCAATAACGCCTTTTACCACACCTTTGGTGCCAGCCCTGATGAAACAGAGGGCGTCCTGATATACGAACTGGGCAGCCGGCAATGGGATATCCCCAAGCTCAGGGAACTGCTTGAAGAGATCCTGCCCCAAAACACCAGTTTTCATGACTTTGAAGTCGAACATGACTTTGCGGCCGTCGGCAGTAAAATTATGCATCTCAATGCCAGGCGGATCCATGGCGAGGGCAACCAAACCCAACTGATTCTGCTGGCAATAGAAGATGTGACCGAGCGTGAATATTACAAAAGGCACCTCGAGAAAATTGTTGAACAAAGAACGGTCGACCTCAGCACGGCCACGCAGGCTGCGGAAAAAAACAGGCAGGCGGCCGAGGACGCGCTTTTTGAAGTCAGCAAGCTCAAAGACCAGCTCGAAGCCGAAAGAGCCTATCTCCAGGAAGAAATCAGGCTGGTATACAATCATGAAAACATCATCGGCAAAAGCGATACCATCAATTATGTACTTTACAAGATTGAACAAATCGCCGCGACGGACACCAGTGTCTTGATTCTTGGCGCCCGTTGATACCTTTCTGGGCAGGGAGTTTATCCCAATGGCCAGGGATGCCAGAGTTAAGGTCCTGCATAAGGTCGGAACCGTTAAGCATGCGGTGCATGCGGAAAAAGTCGGTTACGACGCCGTTACCATTGCGGGGTTTGAAGAAGGCGGTTTTCCCCATAAGGACAATGTTTCCACTATGGTGCTCGTCCCCAAGGTGAGAGAAGCGGTAAATCTGCCTATACTTGCAGCGGGCGGCATGGCGGATGGAAAGAGCCTTGCGGCCGCGATAGCCCTGGGGGCGGACGGCATCATGATGGCCACCCGTTTTTTGGCTACCCGGGAGAGTGGCGTTCATCCGAATATTTATAAAGTGCTGGTCGAGAAGACCGAGAGTGATACAGCCCTGCAGCTTCAATCCCTGTTGGCGGGCTTTGGCCTTCAAGTCCGGGCGCTTAGAAACGAAATCATGGAAAAAATCGCTGAAATCGAGGAGAAGGGCGGCAACCTTGGAGAGCTCCTTCCATTGATATCGGGCGAGCGGGCCAGAAAGGTGTGGAAGGACGGCAATACAGAGGAGGCCATGCTCACCATCGGGCAGTCCGTTGGCCGGATCAATGACATTCCAACGGTAGCCGAGCTGGTGGAGCGCATGACTATAGATGCAAAAGAAGCCTTGGAATCCGGGCTTCAAGCCTTCAGCTAGGAGCAACATTGAATTGATAATGGCGCATCAACATTTTTCAAAATCCGCCTGGTTTATGCAACAAACCCATTGCCCGGTCTCCAGTCTGCCCGTCACTAACCCGGTAAGTTTTGTCAGCCAGCTTCCTGGAACCAATTTTTCAATGGAAATGGCAACCTTGGGCAACCGGATCATTCTTGTCAAAACCGCCGGATATATGCGCTCTGTTGATGAAGATGAATTCTTGGCCTGTTTCGAGGATTACCGGAGCAAATATTTTCCGGGAAACAAATCATTGTTTGTTTTGGAGGATTATGCGGAAATCCAGGGTGCGGAAGCCGAAGCGCGAAAAAAATATGTCGCCTACTTTAGAGACAGCGATTTTTTAATCGGCGGCGTTATTTATCATCTCTCTCTACTCTTTAAAATCAGTTTCAACCTGGCCAAGCGGCTTCAGATTTTCGATAAAGACATGTACGCCGAAGATTCCTATGCCAAGGCCATTCGCCGGGCTGTCAAACTCATTAATCAGAGCGGGGTCGAACAAATTTATTATCCGCCTCGGGCGGGTTCCTTGCCCATGTCGCCGCTACGGTTTGGTGTTCAATATATAAAAAACCGGTTCAATCGATTCCAACCAGTATTCAGTCGCTTTAAGCTAAACCGCCTTTCCTTTTTGAGTCAATCGCTGACAAAGCAATACTCCAAGGCTTTACTCAAATATATTGAATCGATTAATTGGCAGAAGGACGGGGCGGTGCCGGAAGAATCCCCCCAATATGCTGATCCATCGATCCGGCAGGTGTTCGATGCCATCGGGTTCATAAAATCAGAGGTCGACCGGTTGATCCATGAGCGCCTGGAGGCAGAGCAGGAGCTTAAGGAGTATCAGGAAAAGCTCAAAGGCCTCTCGATCACACTGTCTAAAACCCAGGAAATCGAACGCCGGAAACTGGCCTCCCAGCTTCACGATACCGTCAGTCAGGAGCTATTTGTGGCACAGCTGCAATTGAATGCCTTGGCTAAAAAACTGGATGGCGAAAAACAGGTGTTGGAGGCAAAAGCGATTCGGGACCAGATTCAGAAAATCATAAAGGATACAAAGTCACTAACCTTTGATTTGAGTCCGCCGGTTCTATATGATTTTGGCCTTACAGCGGCGATAGAATCACTTGCCGCATCGATCGAGCAAAAATTCGGGGTTTCCGTTCATACCAGTTTTAATGAAAATACAGAGGCACTGGAAAACGATATTAAGATTATCCTTTACCGCAGCATAGACGAATTATTTCATAATACCCTGAAGCATGCCCGGGCCGATAACATATTTATCACGGTCAATCAACAGAATGATTTGTTAGTAGTGGACTTTAAAGACGATGGTTCCGGCTTTGATATCCAGAATACGGGGGCTGATTCGATGGAATATCAGGGTTTCGGGCTTTTCGATATTCGTGAGAAAATGAATCACCTGGGCGGTGAGCTGAAAATCGACTCGGCTGCCGGATCAGGGACGCATGTCACAATGACATTGCCCTTGGCATATGAACCCATGGACGCTTTTGATAAGGCCGCCGGGCAGGGAACAATTACGAAATTGAGTTCTTAATACATGATAAAGCAATCAAATTTTAAAAGCGCATGGTTTATGAAAACCGGCTATTGTTCGGTATCCGGACTGCCGGTAGCTCATCCCGAGGTTTTTGCCAGCCAAGGTCCGGACAGTAATTACATGGTCGAAATGGCGAGGCTCGGCGATCGGATTTTACTGGCCAAAGCTTCGGGTTATGTCCGGTCGGTTGACATGTCCGAGGCGATTAATATCACGGATGACTATTATCGCCGGCATTTCCAATCTTCCCAAAACCTGGTGTTAATTGAGGATTATTCGGATGTGGAGGGGGCCGAAGCCGACGCCAGGAAACAATATTTTGAGTATTATAAGGATCATGATCTTTTTATAGCCGGCATATTCTATAATCTGCCGGCGCTTTTTAAAATCAGTTATAATCTGGGCAAGCGTCTGCAGTTTTTTAAAGACCCCGCATATGCGGTCGATAATTATTCTCAGGCCATTGATGTGGCGTTGCAGATAATTAAACAGATAGGCCCTCATGAGGAAAAGCGCCCTGACATAAACTCGCTTAGGATAAAAACACCGAATCGCTTCTTCCTTTATTCCGGCGTTAAAGACTTTTCAAACTCAGTGGCCTCAGGCTTTAGAAAACAATTTGTCCGATATTTTCTGAGCCTCGGCAGCCGGTTCAATAGGCGGTTTACCCGCTATATTGCCGAGTTGTTGCTTGACTATATTCAATCCATTGATTGGCGGAAGGACGGGCTGCAGGCCTCGGTACCCGAAAAATACGGGGATGGATCCTTAAACAAAGTTTTCGAGGCGATCAGTTATATCAAGTATGAAATTGATCGGCTGATCGGTGAGCAAATGGCGGCGGATCATGACCTCAAGGAAAGCGAAGCCCGCTACCGCCAGCTGGTTGAACACGCCAAAGTTGGGATTATGCAGTTCAATCGAGATACCGGGCGTTTGGAGAGTTTTAATGACGTGTTATTTGATATTACCGGTTATACCCGGGAAGAAAGCACTGCTATGACTGTCTTCGACCTGATGACCGAGGAGAGTCAAAAAATTTATAAAGAGCGTTATGACAGGTTGCTGGCCGGTGAAACCCTCTCTCCGGATGTCGTCTATCAGCTGGTGACCAAAAACGGGGATATCCGATGGGTGTTAATCAACACCAGCCGGCCGTTTCTATCCGGCAAGCCGGATTTAGTAAATGTTGTTTTAAGCGATATTACGGAACTGAAGCGGATTGAAAACCAACTCCTGGAATATCAGTCAAAGCTAAAATCCCTGTCGGTCCAGTTGTCAAAGACACAGGAAAACGAGCGGCGGCTGCTGGCCTCAAGACTTCATGACAGCGTCAGCCAGGAGCTTTTTGCGGCCCATCTCCTGCTGAATACGTTTGAGAAAAAACTGAAGGATGCCACCCACAGGAAGGAGATCAAACGCATTAAGGATCAAATTCAGAAAGTGATCAAAGACACAAAGACGCTTACATTTGATTTGAGCCCGCCGGTTCTGTATGATTTCGGCCTCCAGGAGGCCCTGGAGTCGTTGGCGGCATCGGTTGAAAACAAATACGGCATTTCAATAAGAACCTGGTTCTCAGGCAATCTGGACGAGGTCGGCGACGAGATAAGAATTATCATATACCGCATCATCAGCGAACTGATGCAAAATACGGTAAAGCATGCGGATGCCCGGGAGATAAGAATCAGCCTGAACAATTCCGATCATTTGCTGACGGTGGATTTTGAAGACGACGGCATCGGCTTCGATGCAGGTCAGATGCACGCGGATACATCCAGCTATGAAGGGTTCGGGATTTTTGATATCCGGGAGAAAATAAACCATTTGGGCGGGAATATCGAGATCGACTCAACGCCGGGCAGCGGTACCGCAATTATGATGGAGGTACCGGTCGGCATGGCTTTTAACCAACAGGCTGCGGGAGAATAATTGCAAGCTCCGGTATTGAAATTTCCTCTATCCATTCACCGATTGCCATAAAAGTTCGATTATCTCTTTCATAAACGGCACCCGGTTTTTTTCCCTGAGTTTATCCAATGCGTTTTTTTCCTTGGATTTTTTAATTTTTTCCGCTTCTTTTTCTATGGCCGCCATAATCTGCTCTTCATCAATCGCTTCTCTAAAAATCGCTGAGAGGGCAACCCGCAGAATGCTGGAGCGTTTCAGGCCTAAATTGTCCAGCGCCTCTCTGAACTGTCGGGAATCTATTTCACCAAGGTGTTTAAGCGCCTCTCGGGTCAGCCCGGACGAAGTCATGGATTGGCTGATTTCGACTCTTCCTGAAGAAATCAGTGAGTTCAAAACCCTGTATGCGGCAAAGTCGTCAAATCCGCTTTTATCGAAGACTTGACGAACCGTGGATCTTCCATCGATCATGGATAGAAAACGCCATTCGTCGGCGTTGAGCTTAATTTCGCCGCTGTTATCCATCGTGCCGGCTATTTTTAGAACAGCCTTTTCACTGGGGATCTGTTTTTTAAAAATTTCAACTTCATCAATTCTGCGGGAGGCCTCAAGAAGGATATTCATTGTATTCAATTTGTTGCCGATTACGCCTTTCAGGTTGAGTTCGGTATCATTATATTCAAACTCTCCGGTTTCCCAAAGAAAAACATTATAAACCGTGTTTTCCGCCTGTTTCAGGAGAAACGCGTTGAGTCGTTCAAGTGAGATATACCCTTCCTGAACAAGGGTTTTGCCCAATCCGTGTCTCTTCTTCCGGCTAAGGGCCAGGCATTCTTCAAGTACCTGCTGGGAGATGATACCGTTATTTTTTAGAAGCTCCCCCAGGCGATTGGTTTTTTGGGTCTCACTGGCAAATATGATGTCACCCTCATGGAAAAATATCTGCACTTCATTGGATTCGCATTTTATGATTAGCTTCCCCGTCTTTCGATCATAGTTAAGCATCTGCAAGAGGGAGGAGAGGTGAAAGGTTTCCAAATTGCCTTTTATGGGCATACCGGCTCCGCTGCGATTTGTTGAGAAATAGGAATTA
>JAGYOX010000104.1 GCA_018399235.1 Desulfobacterales bacterium
TCTAAAACGAGGACCTTTTTGGACGGATAGCCTTTGAATCGATTGACTACATATCTGGACAAGCTTAACGTACGTGAAAAAAAATCCATTTCTAACAACCCTTGAACCTAGCACCTGGAAGGCTAAAGCCTTCCGCTACATGGTTTGTACAAATTTCGTTATATAACCAAAAACCATTGCCCTAAACCTTATACCCCGTACCCTAAACCCTATACCCTATACCCTAAACCCTATACCTTGAACCCTATACCTTATACCTTGCACCTTTATCTCAGTGTATCTGCAATGTAATATAGTATCCGCGGTCCCCCCGCTGGAGCAGCAGCACCACCGAGTTCTTCCAACGGTATTTTATCGTTGCATCCTTAAAATCTGAAAGACTCTTAAGGCCGGCATCGTTGATTTTAAGGATGACATCCCCCGGCCGGACGCCGATGCGGTGAAGCTCCGAGCCGGGGTTTACCTCTGAGATAATCACTCCGGAATTTGCCTGGATGGATTGTTGAAACCGGTTTTTTTCTTCAATGCCAACGACTTTCACCCCGATGAGTTGATAGGCAAGCTTCATGGCCAACCGCTCGGGAAAAACCGCGGCCTTTACGGCAATGGTCTTTTCCCTGTGGTTTCGCCGCAGCCTTACCTCAATGGTTTCTCCCTTGGAACGTCCGCGCATGGCATATTCATAGTCACTTACCGTTTGTATCGGCTGTTCCCCTATGGCGAGGATAACATCCCCCTCTTTGATCCCGGCATTGGCCGCCGGACTGCCGGGTTCTAAATTTTTGACCACAATACCTTTTTCTGATGGCAGATTGAGGTAATGGGCCAGACGCTGATCCACATTCTGAACCGTGAGCCCAATCCATGCATGAATGACCTGCCCATATGAAATCAGGTCGGATACGATTTTTTTGGCCGTATTTATGGGTATGGCAAACCCAATGCCCTCGGCTTTAGCATAAATGGCCGTATTGATTCCGATCAACTCGCCGTTGATATTCAGCAGCGGCCCCCCGCTGTTACCCGGGTTAATTGATGCATCGGTCTGTAAAAAATCATGGTAGACCCGATTTTCTGCCCGCACGCTCCGGTTTGTGGCGCTAATCACGCCGGTAGTAACGGAGTTGGAAAACCCAAAGGGGTTGCCTATGGCGATAACGGTTTCGCCGATCATTATATCGCTTGAATCGCCCATGGGAACCGCCGGCAAGGGCTCATCCGTCTTTATCTGTAAAACAGCGAGATCAGATTCCTGATCCGCACCAATGATTTCCGCCTGAAACTCCCGGCCATCTTTTAAAACTACAGTAATGGTTCCGCTTTTTTCAATGACATGCTCATTGGTCAAAATAAACCCGCGCTCACCGTCTATGATGACTCCTGATCCACGACTGCTCAATTTGCGGCGGGGCTCAAAGTGCCGCTCAAAAAAATCCCGGAAGAATGAATCCATATCAAACCGGGTGAATGGACTGACCTGGCCGCTGACCTCGCACTCGGAGCTGATATTGACGACCGCGTCACTGACATTTTCAACAGCCTTTACCACTGCACTTCGCCTTGGAAACAGCTGATCATCCGTTTGACCGGCTGCCGAGATGTGGACCATTGACAACGAGAGCATCAAAAAAGCAAACAGGATCAACCGGCTTTTAAACTTCATTCGCATTATCCCTTCAGTCAACATTCTTCTTCATATGACGCCGATAAAACGGCTATTTTCGATTGATAAAGCGTATATATTATGATAGCCTGATTAATATAAATCAACCGGAAATGAAAGGTCAAAAAAATGTTTAAAATTTTACTGTTTATCAGCAGTGTCGTTGCATTCATTATCGGGGGATTGGTGGTATTGATCGGCATCGGGGTCATCACCGGCATTGCCGGCGGCTTGGTCGTTATGGGCAGCGGCGGGATCATCACCTTCTTAGCCGCGTGCGCGGCATTGTCGCTTCTGCTGCCCGAACCGGAAAAACTGTTTGGAGAAAAATACTCGGTAATCGATCTGGTCAAAAGAAACGAACAGTGGGTATAGTTACTCGCCCTGATCGTCCTTGATTTTTGACTCCAATTCCTCGATTTTCCGGTTTAGCGCGTCAATCCGATTCGAAAGCATCTTCACCTGATCCTTGGAAGCCAGGGGCATCATGGAGATAGCCTCATTGACCCGCTGATCGATATTGTCCGTAATCCAAGTCTTCAGGTTATTTGTATGGCTTAAAAGTTCCTGTTTTAAATTCCGCCCCTCGGACTCGGATAACTCCCTGTCCCGAACAAGGTGATTGATCAGCCTTTCAATTTCATCCCTTGACATCAACAGGGCATTCTGCCAGAGCGAAACATATTTTTTCCCATAACCGAAAAGCGTTCCCGGCCCTTTTCGCAGCATCTGCATCAGCACATTAGATGGAATCCCCTTGTTGCCGCGGGCCTTTTCCCGGGCCAAAAGCTGTGAAACAATCGAGCCGGTAATATCTTCCCCGGTTTCATTGTCAATAATCGATACTTCTTCGCCGGCCTTTATCAAATCCGCCAGTCGATCCATAGTCAGATACCGTTTATCGGAAATATCATATAGTTTACGATTAGCGTATTTTTTTATCAGACGCATCTCCAACCTCCTTAAAAAAATATCAAAATCCCCGTCCCGAAAAAGGCCAAGCACCCCACCCGTATCATTCAGGAGGGTGCCTTGCTTATCCCTTTGTCATTCTAGTAGTGCCAACCTTTCCTCTTTGTTATTCCGAGGAGCGTAAGCCTCTATTTTTGTCATTCCGAGGAGCGTAAGCCTCTATTTTTGTCATTCCGAGGAGCGTAAGCCTCTATTTTTGTCATTCCGAGGAGCGTAAGCGACGAGGAATCTTGTTTGTTAAAGATTCCTCGCTACCGCTCGGAATGACAGTAGCGAGTGCTTATAAAACAGCCTTTAGAAATACAGCAACGGGTTACTGTAAATTTGACGCACCGCGTTATGTTTGTCAAACCATTTTCGTTTTTTTCTCATATAATTTCGCATTGCATTCCATGGATAGGCTATGTTATTTTATATTTACTAAAAATTTTTCGGAGGAGGCGTGGCAATGAAAAAACAAGTCGAAATCATGTCAAATATTGACAATTTCTGGCTCCATATGGATCACCCAACAAACCTGATGATCATTACCGGATTTTTACAGTTTGATAACCCGCTTGATTATGATCGACTGGTTGAAACGCTTAAAAACCGACTACTCTGTTACGACCGGTTCAAAAAACGGGTAATCCGCCCCATGGGCGGCGTAGGAAATGCGGTTTGGGAAATGGACCCAAAATTTGACCTGAGATCCCATCTCCACAGGATCGCACTTCCCGAGCCGGGCGATAAAAAAACCCTGGAGGAAGTCATCAGCGATTTGACCGCCACCCCGCTTGACCCCACCAAACCCCTGTGGCAGGTGCATTATATTGAAAACTGCGAAAACGGCGGGTCAGTCCTGTTTGTCCGCATTCATCACTGTATAGCAGATGGCATTGCCCTGATCCGACTGCTTTTATCTACGGCGGATTTGGAACCCAACGCCACCTGGCAAAGCAATGTCGGCGAGAAAAAAGGAGAAAAGGCCACTGAATACACCAATCTGTTTCCGCCCCTGGAAAAAGCCGTCAAAAAACTGAACCGGGCCAAACGAACGGCGTATAAAGTGGGCGGACTGGTCAGCAAGGAAGTCAACGCCAGCATTGCCAAGCCTTCCCATTTATGGAAGCGTTCCCTGCAGGTCAGCAGATTTGCCTGGGATGCCACATCCGTTATGAGCAAAATTCTGCTTCTGCCGGCCGATCGCAAGACCGTATTCAAAGGAGAACTGGGCGTCCGCAAAAATGTGGCCTGGTGTGATCCGGTCCCGCTCGAAGATATCAAGGCCATTGGCAAATATTTTAACGCCACCATCAATGACATCCTGGTTTCCATGGTCACCGGCGCCTTGCGGCGATATCTCCAGCAGCGGCATAACTTGGTAGGTGACCTGGATATCCGAATGGCGATGCCGGTCAATGTCCGGCCTTTGGATGAAGAGATTGAACTCGGCAACCAGTTCAGCCTGGTCCTTGCGCCCCTGCCGGTCCACATTGATGACCCGGTCTTACGGATTCGCGAAGTTCAAAGACGAATCTCCGATCTTAAGGAATCCCCGGATGCGGCCGTGGCCTATACGGTATTGAACGCCCTCGGCATCTCCTCGAAAAACCTGGCCAAGAAAGCGGCCTCGATGTTTGCCAACAAAACCACCGGCGTCTTAAGTAATGTGCCGGGACCCCGCCAGCCGCTCTATTTCGCCGGTGAGGAAATCAAAAAAATTATGTTCTGGGTGCCCCGGATCGGCGGCCTCGGCATCGGCATCAGCATCATCAGCTATAATGGTACGGTTTCCGTTGGTATCGCAACCGACGCCGGCTTGGTGTCAAATCCGACCGGTATTCTTCGAAACTTTGATAATGAGTATCGAATGCTGCTGGGTATGTATAAAGCCGGTCAGATGGAAAGGGATCCGCTGGTCATCAATGATCGCTATCAAGATTTGCACGATGAAATCCCCGACGAAGGCCAAAAGGCCCCGGTTCAGTCAATCCGGTGCAAAGCCATTAACCGAAATGGCGTCCAGTGCCATAACCGGGCGGCCACCAACTCCCTATACTGTACCATTCACCAGAATAAATATGAAAACCTGGCCGATGTCGAGGCGTCTGCCAACGATAATACAGACCAGGTTTCTTCGGGTTAATAGGTTTTTGGTAGGGGCGGTTTAAAATCCGTCCCTACCCTCTTAAATGCCCAACGAGTTCAAATAATCCCGCCAAATCGACAATTTCCGCTTCCATCACGGGAATGGTTTTTATCTCAGCTGCACCCGCCACTCGTGACCTTAATTCACGGATCAAAGCCGCATCGCTTTCCGACTGTTTTTGGAGATGCCGATAGGTTGCAACAATCTTTTCAATGAGTCCGCTTTCAAGGGGTGTACCGCTGCAGATTTCCGTCGCCGGTTTATTCAAGGGCGAAATCGCTGCTTCATGGATAAAACCATGGACGCGGTTTATGATAAAACCGCCAAACGGCATTTGATTGGCCTGCAGCCTTTTATAGAAAAATTCGGCCTCGCGCAGCGGCAACTTCTTGGGAGAGGCAATGGCAAAGAACAGGGCCTCCTCACCGCCAAGCAAGTTCCTCACCGCCTGGGCCCGCCGGCTGAATCCCTGGTACAGAACGTCATCCCATACCTGAAAAAAACCGATCAGATCATTTAAAGCCTGTTTGCCGATCACCTGACCCACAACCCTCAGAATGGGCGAAGCCATCACATTGAACATTCGAAGCCCCCATTTTCCGGCCTTCAAATACGGTTTGATCAGCTTCCAAAAAAAACTGTGACCCAATACATTCAGAAGCCGCTGAGGCGCCTCCAGGAAATCAAGGGCGCGTCGGGTGGGCGGTGTGTCCAGGACAATCAGGTCGTAAATCCCTTTATGATAGGTTTCGTATAACTTTTCCATGGCCATATACTCATGCGAGCCGGCCATGTTGTTGGATAAATGCTGATAGTACCGGTTGTTTAGAATTTTGTGGCTGACCTCGGGCGTGGCATAACGGGTAATCAGTTCATCAAATGCCCGCTTCGGTTCCAGCATCATGGCGTACAGTTCACCGCGAGAGTTTTCAGAGGTACGGGGGATCTGATCCAACGGCACCCGCTGCACCTCTGTATCGAATTCAGAGAGGCCCAGGGCGTCGGCCAGGCGTTTGGCCGGATCGATTGTCAAAACAATGGTTTTTTTACCGGCCAGGGCACCGGCAAGCCCCATTGCTGCAGACAACGTGGTTTTCCCCACCCCGCCGCTGCCGCAATTAACAACAATTTTCGGGCCGTCTGGATCAAGTATCGGGTTTAACATGGGACAAAATTTAGGGTTTAGGGTTTGGGGTTTAAGGTTTAGGGTTTAGGGTTTGGGGTTTAGGGTTTAGGGTTTAGGGTTTAAGGTTTAGGGTTTAGGGTTTAGGGTTTAGGGTTTAGGGTTTAGGGTTTAGGGTTTGGGGTTTAGGGTTTAGGGTTTAAGGTTTAGGGTTTAGGGTTTGGGGTTTGGGGTTTAGGGTTTAGGGTTTAGGGTTTAGGGTTTAGGGTTTAGGGTTTAGGGTTTAGGGTTTAAGGTTTAGGGGAAAAAGCTCATTCTATCCACTCAAACTGTCCGGAAAGATCGTAACTTTTTCACCTTACATCTTATACCTTACACCTTATACCTTACACCTTATACCCTATACCCTATACCTTATACCTTATACCCTATACCCTATACCCTATACCTTATACCTTGTACCTTATACCTTGTACCTTATACCTTATACCTTACACCTTATACCCTATACCTTATACCTCATACCTTATACCTTATACCACGAAGTTATTTAGAAATCTGTTTTGGGATGGCAAAGTAAAAATTTCAAGGTTTTGACTGGTCTCGCATCTCCCTCATCATCCGCGAGGCGATATCCCCGATATCCCCGATGGATAAATGATTGGCATAATAAATCGGGATTTCCATAACCCCGCCGCTGGTTTTATGTCTTATCTGGTCAATATACGGCTGTTGCCGCCGGCGCCTCCGGATCAGGTGATCGGCCGCCTCAAGCAGCATATGACAAGAGGGATCGGTATTATCTCCACGGCGAGCATGAATGAGGGCATCAATTTGATCAACCTCCGAAGGAGTAAACACCCTGGGATAAACGGCATTGATGAATATCATTTTAAGCGGCATGCCAAGCTCTGAATCGGCCGCCTGGTAAAGTTGCAGGGCTTCATTGACTGGCAGCTCTTCGGCAAGCGCAACAAGCGTCAGCCATGTCCGGGCGGGGTCCTTGAGCAAAGACTCCAGACGCCTGACCTCTTTGACGATAGGCCCGAAACGGATCATCTCGATTAAAACCCGCGGCAGTTTAAGGAGGCTTAATCCATGTCCCGTGGCCGGAGCATCGACAATGATAAAATTATAGGCGGATTGGTTGGCCGAATCCGCTTCCAGCGTCCAGCGCCAGATTCGGCCCAGGCTCATGATTTCTTTAAGGCCGGGGGCCGCCGCAACCAGGTAATCAAACAGACGGCTCCTCGTGATCCGGTTGGCAAAGAAAGTTGAATTGATGTGATCGTAAACATAGGCGGCGAGCTCTGACTTGGGGTTGACCCGCGCCCCCCAGATACGGTCGGCGATTTTTAAAGGCTTCTCCGGCAGGGTGTCATTAATGAAAATCTGCCCGATGGCATCACTGTCTCCGATTTCAGCCAGAAGAACCCGTTTCCCCATCCGTTCGGCGGCGATCGCCAGGGCGGCACTGATTGTGGTTTTACCGACACCGCCCTTGCCCATCACAAAAATCAGCCGCCGATCAAAAAGTCCGGCCAATTGATTTTCTGTCTCAGTATTCAGAGGACCGCGAAATTCTTTTTCGGCCGTTCCATCGGACATAATTTAAATTCTTTAAACCGGGCCGATGCCTTACGACGATTTTTTGGTCTTTGAGGAAGCCGTACTTGCCGTTTTTTTGGTTGATGTTTTGGGTTTTGCCGCCTTGCGGGTCTTTTCGAGTTGCCCCAGTTTTTTGTTCAGCGAGTCAATCTTCTTGGTCAGATCCTGAATCTGCTCGCGGCTTGCCAAATTCATACGATCAAGTATATCGTTGACCCGGGTATCGATCTGCGTGGACAGCCAGTTCTGGATATTCTCGGAGTAGCGCTGAATTTCGCTTTTTAATTTTTTCCCTTCGCTCTCCGTAATCTTCTGATCCTTAACCAGCCGATTGATAAGCTTGTCAAGCTCTTCGCGGGACATGGTAAAAAGTCCCTGCCACATGGACACGTACTTCTTGCCGTAATCGAAGAGGGTATCCCCGCTCTTGCGGAAAAACTGAATCAGAAAACTGCTTGAATCGTCTTTGGCCCTGGTACTTTTTTTGGATCTTTTGGCTTTGGACGGGCGGGTTTTCTTGGCGGTCTGTCCCTGTTTGGCCTTGATCTGGGAGACGATCTCATTGGTTATGTCTTTGCCGGTCTTCGTATTGATAATCGAAAACTTTTTGCCGGATTTGATCATTTCCCCAATGCGTTCACGTGTGATAAAATTTTTTTCTTCTGTGTCGTAGAACCGGCCATTGGCATACCTTTTGATCTTGTACATCGCGACCTCCTTTTGAGGCGGCATGAAAAGCCATGCCGCCCTTCCCATACGGTTGGTTATACGGAATTCTGCTTCTTCATGGACTCAATGGTGGAATTCAATGTTTCCATCGCGCTGGTGAGATTATCGATATCTTCTTTGCAAGGCATATTAATCATACGAGGCACCGAATTCAGACTGTTGCTCACCCGCTTTTCGATTGTTTCCACCATAGGAACTTTATACAGATATTTTTTGCTGTTGTCGACAAATTCATCAAATCGTTTCATGGCATCTTTTTCAAAGTCCCGGCCCTTGGCCAGAGCATCGTCAACCGATTTGGAAATCTTTTTATACGGACGGTCAATGGCGGAGCGCCCTTTTTCCATAACCGGTGAGACATATTTCTTGTTGTAATCTTTTACCCGGTCGCGCCCTTTTTCAATGGTCTTTGCGACATACTTGTCATTGTATGTCTTAACCTTTTCAGAGACGTTCTCCTTCGCATTTTTCACTGTTCGAATAACAGAAAAGCCGGATTCGTTTTTCTTCTGGGTTTTGGTGCTGGTTTTTTTTGCTGTTGTCATGGGTCATCCTCCTTTTAGGGTTTAAATGGGTTCTTGCTTTTTATTTTGTCTTGATTAAACAGCGCTTAAAAAAATAACGCATTGCGTTACGAAGGCAAGTTATAACGCATTGCGTTATGTGTCAAGATCTTTTTTTAAATTTTTTTTATTTGACAAAATACAAATAAACTGGTATGACCTCTTACCAATAGAACAGAAAAGGATAAACTGTTAATGAATTTGAGCCAACCGCTTCGGCCGGGCCAATTCGCCGAGCAAAAAATTATTGAAAGCATCTTGAACGGCCTATACCCGCCGGGATCTGTACTGCCGGCAGAACGAAAACTTGCGGAGAATCTGGGAGTGACGCGCCCGACAATCCGCGAGGCCTTACAGCGGATGGCCGGCGAAGGATGGGTCACGATAAGACATGGGAAGCCCACTGAGATCAACTATTTCTGGGAAAAAGGGGGGCTGCGGCTGCTGGGCACCCTGGTCAAATACGGCAGCTATCTGCCGGAGTCTTTTATCGAACATCTGCTTGAACTCCGCGTCATACTCAACCCGCCGATAGCCAGGCAAGCGGTTGAAAAGGCACCCGAGCCCATTGCCGCCCATCTGGCCGGTTACCGAAGGCTGGAAAACGATCCCGAGGCATTCACCGAATTCGACTGGCAGTTGCAGCAGCTTCTGGCCCGGCATTCCGGCAACCCGGTTCATCTGATGATTTTAAATGATTTCAAAACGATTTTTAAAACCATGGCGCCCCTCTATTTCAGGCGTAAAGACGCCAGAAAGTCATCGCTTGGTTACTATAAAGAGCTGAAGCAAGCGGTTACCAGTAACCGAAAAACGGTGGAGCAGGTGGTTAAGAAGGCCATGATAAAAAGTATCCATATATGGAAGCAAATGAAAGCATACGAACAGGAGGTTGACGATGTATCGATGGAACGGATGGGGGGATGAACAGGTTGACATGCCGCTGCCAGAAGCTGCGGCCGAAATGCTTAATGAACTGGTGGGCAGCACCGCTCCCGGACCTGCCTGTACAAAGGAAGAACTCCTATCCCGTATTCCGGAAAGCCGTATCCGGCAGCCCATATCGCTTGTCTCAACCGAACCCGAAGAACGGCTCCTTCATTCATACGGCCAAAGTTTTCCGGATTGGGTCGGGTTTCGTTTCGGTTCAATAAGCCGGTTTCCGGATGCCGTGGCATACCCCGGGACAACGGATGAAATAAAAGACATACTGGCATTTGCGGAAAAAGAAAATGCCGTCGTTATCCCCTATGGGGGCGGCACCAGTGTTGTCGGTCATCTGGATGTGCCGGATATCGACCGTCCCGTTGTTTCTCTCTCCCTTGAACGCTTGAACCGGCTGTTGGATATTAACCCTTACAACCGTCTGGCCAGCTTCGAGCCCGGTGTTCGCGGCCCGCATTTAGAGGCCCAGCTTAAAACCCATGGCTATACCCTGGGCCACTACCCCCAGTCATTTGAGCAATCCACCCTCGGCGGATGGGTGACGACCCGGTCAAGCGGCCACCAATCATTATATTACGGCCGAATCGAGGATCTCTTCGCAGGCGGCAGGCTGATCACCGCAAAGGGCGATTTGCAACTTCCGCCCTATCCCGCCTCGGCTGCAGGCCCCGATATCCGACAGATCGTTTTGGGTTCCGAAGGCCGGATGGGCGTGCTTGCCGACACCCAGGTTATAATAACGGAGATCCCGGCATCGGATGACGTATACGGGGTCTTTTTCCCGTCCTGGGACAAGGCGGTGGATGCCGTGCGCTCCCTGGTCGGCGCCGGGCTGCCGCTTTCCATGATCCGATTAAGCAACCCGGTCGAGACCATGACCAACCTCATCATAGCCGGCCACGAAAAACAGATTGCCCTTTTGAAGCACTATTTGAGGCTCAGGGGGCTGTTTGACAACACATACTGCATGGCGCTGATCGGTTTGATCGGCAGCCGGAAAAATGCCCATACCGGCTGGCGGCATACCCGGGATATCATCAAGCAATACAATGGCGTAGCCGTAGGCAAATCCATGGGCAATGCCTGGAAAAAGAACCGGTTTCTGGCCCCGTATCTGAGAAACATACTGTGGGATTACGGTTATGGCGTGGATACCCTTGAAACCGCGATTAACTGGGATAACGTGCGGCCGACAATGGCGGCGATTGAGTCCGCCATCAGCAGCGCCCTTTCGGAAAAGAAAGAAAGCGTCCACGTATTCTCGCACCTCTCCCACGTCTATACCTCGGGTTCAAGCATCTACACGACGTATGTATACCGGCTGGCCGAAACCGCCGAGGAGACCATGGACCGCTGGCAGCTGCTTAAAAGCCGGGCCAGTCAGGCCATTGTTAATGCCGGCGGCACCATCTCCCATCAGCACGGCGTGGGCACGGACCATAAGCCCTATCTTTCTGCTGAAAAAGGGCAGTTGGGCGTGGACCTGTTAAATCAAATCTGGTCGTTTTCGGACCCGGATATGCGGATGAACCCGGGCAAACTCTCATAGCCTTATTGAAAACGTCCCCTTTTGCTCAATTTCTGTGTCAGGCGAAAATTGAACATTTTCAAAAAGGCTCTAAAGAAGAAGAGGAGCGCATGCTTTTTGTTTTGTCGTTCCGAGAGGCATAACTTCACTTTTGTCATTCCGAGAAGCGCAAGCGACACTTTTGTCATTCCGAGGAGCGCAAGCGACACTTTTGTCATTCCGAGAAGCGTAAGCGACACTTTTGTCATTCCGAGAAGCGTAAGCGACGAGGAATCTTTGCGCAAAAGATTCCTCGCTGCCGCTCGGAATGACAGGCGGCCTGCAGTCCGGGACCGAGCCTAAAAGTAACTTTTACTGCAGCATAAAGGCATTAAGGGAAAACTGAAACGAATGACGCAAGGCTAAACGATGGGACCTGAAGAAATCAAGACCGAATGG
>JAGYOX010000105.1 GCA_018399235.1 Desulfobacterales bacterium
TGCCTTTAACCTGTCGCAAAAGTTCCTTTCTGCAAAAATACCGCCGCGACGGAATAAATCGCTTTTTATGAAACCGTCGAATTTCCTATCATAAAATCCAGAAATGTCACAACGGATTTTCCGTAGTTGCGGCGATCCGCAATAACAAAGGGCGGGTGTATGTCGGGGAAGGGGGTTTGCGTCGTATGTTCGATAATAACCACCGCCTTGTCTTGCAGGTTCATACTGTTTTCAAGGTTTTTCAGCGTCACGGCGATGAAATCCTCATAATAGGGCGGATCCATAAAGACAAGGTCAAATCCGTTCCGAAATGAGCGGATACAGGTCAAATCCTGACAAATATCCCATTTGATGCAGCGGGCCCAGTTCTGCATTCCGCAAATCCTGATATTTTTTTGGATGGCGGTTATCGCCCGATCGTCGGACTCGATGAAAACCACGCTTTTTGCCCCGCGGCTCAAAGCTTCCAGGCCGAAAGCCCCGGTTCCGGCAAAAAGATCCAGAACCCGGGCTTCGGGGATGTATTGACCATAGATATTAAAAACCGCCTCTCGGACTTTTCCTTTTGTTGGGCGGGTTTCCAAGCCGCTCACCGAGTAAAGCTTTTTTCCTTTGAAACGACCGCCGATAATACGCATGCTAAGGCTTCATCTGTCTGGCGATTCTCTGCACATAGGATTTTTCCGCACCGATTCGCTTGGCGGTTTTTGAGACATCAAACGCAAATTGTTTCAGTTTTTTTCGGACGAATTCCTGTTCAAACGCTTTTTGGGCGTCCTTTAGGCGTTCAAAGTTAAAAAAGGCGGCATCCGGTCCTTGCGTAACTGATAATTTCGGATTGTAGGGTGCCGGTATATCCTCAGGGGCGATTGTGTCTTTTTTGGAAGTGATAACAAGCCGTTCCAGCAAATTTTTAAATTCCCTGATATTGCCGGGCCAGGAGTATTCCTGGAGCATTTCAATAGCGGATTTGGAGAGTTTCTTGATGGGCATACCGTTATTCTCGGCAATCTGTGCCAGAAATAGTTCGGCCAGTTCAGGTATATCCGCATACCGGTCCCTTAACGGCGGGACATCAATCGGGATAACGTTTAAACGGTAATAAAGATCCTCCCGAAACCGGCCGGCTTCAATTTCTTTGGCCAAATCCTTGTTGCTTGATGTGATGACCCGCACATCAACGGTTAGCGTTCGGTCCCCGCCCACGCGTTGGAATTTTTTCTCCTGCAGCACCCGAAGCAGGGTAGCTTGGGTTTTCAAGTCCATATCAACGATTTCATCAAAGAAAATCGTGCCCTGGTCGGCCAGTTCAAATTTCCCCCTTTTTTTTGCGGTAGCTTTAGTAAATGCGCCCTTTTCATGGCCGAGCAGTTCGCTTTCAAACATTTCATTGGATATGGCTGCGCAGTTCACATCAATTAAAGGCTGATCCGCACGGTGGCTGAACTGGTGGATCATTCGTGCGACAAGCTCCTTGCCGGTACCGTGCTCTCCTGAGATCAAGACCCAAGCGTCCGTGGGGGCGGCAATGCTTATCTGCTTTTTTAATTCCTGTATCGGAGGGCTATTTCCGGTGATAGAATTGCGCTCAATGGTTTTTTTACGTAAATACTGGTTTTCCTCCTCTAACCGTCGGAAATTGAGGGCGTTGTTTATGGCCACGATGACCTTGTCAATGGAAATCGGCTTTTCAATAAAATCGTAGGCGCCCATTTTTGTTGCATTGACAGCCGTTTCAATGGTGCCATGTCCGGTGATCATGACCACCTGTGTGCTGGGGTGGTTTTTTTTGACTTCCTTCAGCGTATCGATACCGTCAATGCCAGGCATCCAAATATCAAGCAGGACCAGATCCGGCAGTTCGTTTTCAATGATTTTAAGGGCTTCATACCCGTTGCTGGCGGTCAGCACCTCAAAGCCTTCATCGGAAAGTATGCCGCTCAATGATTTCAGAATGGAGGTTTCATCATCAACGATAAGAATCGATGGAAACATAGCTTGTTGCTCCTCTACGCGTTATTGACCGGGAATTCAATCACGAATTTGGCCCCCTGCGGTTGATTATTTTCTGCCCAGATTCGGCCGTTATGGTCGGATACGATCGTGCTGACAATTGCCAGCCCTAATCCCATGCCGGATTTTTTGGTCGTAAAATCCGGTTCAAACAGGTACGGTTTGTTTTTATCCGTGATCCCCTCGCCGGTATCGGCAACGGCCATATAGACGCTATCCCGGTTCTCATTGCACGATACTTCAACCGTAATGCTGCCTTCCGTTTTAATCGACGAGATCGCATTGTCAATCAAATTGATCAGGGTCTGTTTTATTTGCTGACGGTCCAGCTGCAATATCGGAATATCGCCGTCGGTCTTCATGTTAAACTCAATATTTGTATAACTGTCCTGGTAAAGAGCAATGGACTCCTGAACGATGGGAACGAGTTCACAGGGTGCCGGGTTGGCCGTCGGAAACTTTGCAAAGGTTGAAAACTCGTTGACAAGGTTTCTGATGAGCTCTGTGTGCTCTGAAATGGTCTGGATGCATTCGTCAAAAACCGGATCATCAATTGTGGCTTTGTATTTGCGCTTGAGGCGCTGGGCGGAAAGCGAAATCGGGGTCAGCGGATTTTTAACCTCATGGGCGATCCGCCGGGCTACTTCCCGCCATGCGGCCATCCGCTGGGCTTTTTCAATTTCTGTCATATCGTCGAATACCATCACGAGACCGATTTGCCGTCCATTATCATCCTTTAAGGCGTTAAACACCACCTTGAAACTTCTCAGTTTTCCAGCGATGGTCATATTAACGGACTTGATGAGGCTTTCTTCCCTTTTTGTCCAGAACCGGTCGCGGATTTCATTAATAAGCGAGCTGCCCTCATTTTTAAGCAGGTGTTTGTAGCTTTTATTTAAAACGTCGTCGGCATTGATGTTTAACATTTGTTCTGCCGAATCATTGATGGTGGTAATCAGTCCATGGGAATCAAACGAAATCACGCCGGTTGATACATTATTTAAAACGATTTCCATGTACCGCCGGCGTTCCTCGATTTCAATGTTCTGCTCATATAGTTTTTTGGCTGAGAATTCGATTTCTTTGCGGTTAAAGCGAAGATCCCGGGTCATTTTGTTGAAGGAGTCGACCAGGGTTTTGATTTCATCATCGGCAACAACATCGATCCTGTAGGATAGGTCGCCTTCAGCCAACCGGCGGGTGCCTTCGGATAGTTCCATGATCGGGACGGTGATGTTTTTGGATAAATACATGCCTACCCAGATGGCGCAGAAAACCACAAGCAGGGAGACGATGGTAAGGGTTATGTAGTAGGAGAAGCGGATTGGCCGTTTGAGCATTTTCATTTGCTGGTATTCCTCAAATCCTTTGGAAATGGATACGAGGTTATTTTCAAGGTCGGGCGGAAGAAGAATACTGATCACGACAAAGCCCTCGATGTTTGAACCTTCTGCTCCATAGGGGATGGCGGATATATTTCTAATGATTTCGCCGGCGGCAATGTGCTCAGAGACCGACCATGCTTTTTTTGAAGCGTTAAACCCTTTTTGAAGGGCGTCGGCATCCACCGGCGTGATGGTTTGGTCTTTAAGCCGGCCGGAAACCGATTGGGTGAGCCGGTTGAAATTGGCGTTATAGATTTCCACCGCGTTTAAATTAAAGGCACGCTGCATTACCTGCGTGTAATTGGAAAGCTCTGACCGGTTCTTTGGCTCCAACAAGTCTCGGGAGTCTATTTGATAGGCCGCTTTATCCAGGAAAAAGGTGTTGTTTTCCTCAACCAGCTTATAAAGGTTCCGGCCGACGGCCAGAGAATTTCCTAATGCCTGCTCGATAGGAATTTTAAACCAGAATTCGATGCTGGTGGTGATAAACTGAATGGAGAAAAAGAACAGCACAATTGTTGGCAACAGGGTCAAGCCCATAAATGCCGCCACCAGTTTTGTCCTTAACTTACTGCCGGCTACCCGGCTGCGCCGTTCATAGTATAATTTTATAACATTTCGGAATATAAGGAAAAAAAGAAGAATCAGCAGGAGCATGTTGATGTTCATCAGAATGAACATCAACACCATATTGGAAGGGGGAATTTGCGAATCGGTGCCGAAGTAGCGGACCGTGACGTAGCTCAAAACCGAGATCAGCGCAAAGACGACAATTATGATAATGACATCGCGTTTGCGGCGTCTTCGCTCCATTGCAGTGGTGGGTTGTTTATATTGGTTCTGCTTCATGGTTTGGGGCGGGTACTCAATATTCAAACTCGAACGAATGCCAATTCGTTTCAAAATCCCAAAGGCCGGTAAAGAAAAGGATATGATGAAGGTTAAGCGGCAGTGTTACTTTGTCCAGTTCGGCCTTTGCCCGGATTTGATAGTGGCGGCCTTTTGGCAAACGATCCATGGAAATCATCCGAAAACTTTTTACTTCGGACATGAGCGATTTGGCCTGATCGAAAGAGTCCGTGGTGACGGGCTTATTATCATCCCAGGAGCGCTTGACCATAAACTCATTTTTGAGGTTATTATATTTAATGGTATGCGTGATCTGTTTCTCGGTAATTTTTTTATTAACCCACAGGGCTTTTTCCTCTTCAAGCTTGATAAAAAAAGAAAAAGTGGTAGGGATTCCGTTCCGGATCGCTTTAACCATTTCTTTGGTAAAAGCCCCCTTGACCTTGAAAAAAACGAGCAGATCGTCCCGGTTGTTGGTTACAGCAAAATCGGTGATTTCAACCTCCTTGCTAATCCCGTTAGATGCGGTTAATAGCAGCAGGCAAAGGACAATCAGGAATATTTTTGAGAGCATATAATTATTTTTTTTCATAAGCAGTTCGGTCTCCAGTCAGCGGCCGGTTTCAAACAAGCTCTGATGCCTGATCCGTCTCGGGCAGTGCGGATAGATCCAGCGTATCAAGAGATGCCGTCTCCCAGGCTGATTTTTGATCGAAAAACATTTTAAGAAATTCATGGTTAAAATTATGGCCGGATTTGTAGAGTACAATATGGCCCAGAATCGGCATCCCGAGTAATGAAAAATCACCGATGGCGTCAAGTATTTTATGTCGGACAAATTCATCCGGGCACCGTAATCCCTCTTCATTGATCACCCCATTTTCGTCAATAACCAATGAATTGTCCAGAGAACCGCCCCTGGCCAGTCCGTAAAACTGCATGTATTCAAGCTCTTGAAGGAATCCGAACGTTCTGGCATGGCTGATCTCCTTGATGAAATTATCTCTTGACAGGGTCAGTGAAAACTTTTGTTCGCCAATCGCCGGATGATTGAATTTGATGGTGCAGGTTATTTTACGCTCACGGGCCGGATACAGATGGACCGATTTATCCTCTCCGATCAGTTCAAGGGGGGATTTGATAACAAAGTACATTCGCGGGGCGGCCTGTTTTGCGATACCGGCCTTCTGAATAAGCCGGGTAAATTCTTTGGCGCTGCCATCCATAATAGGGGGTTCATAACTGTCAATCTCGCAAATGGCGTTATCAATTCCCAATCCGGAAAAACTAGCCATCAAATGTTCTATGGTTGAGACGATGCATCCGGCCTCGCCGATGACCGTTGCAAGGCTGGTATCGACGATACGGCTGAATGTAGCCTTTATGAGCGGGGATGTCGGCAGATCTACCCGCCTGAAATTAATTCCGAAATTGGTAGGTGCGGGCTTAATGGTCAGATTCACTTGTTTGCCCGAATGCACGCCGACCCCTGAAAGGTGCACCGATTTTGCCAGGGTTCGCTGGTAAAAGGTGCATGATTCGCATGACTCTACAATGTTATCATTTTTTTTATTTTTTGGATGATTGGCGTCCATTTACTAACGGATATAACTGATCTTAAAAAAAAATGCAAACAGATGCATCCAATGGGGTTAAAGCGATTGTTCTGGAGAGAACGTTTTGCTATATACCTTACTCATTATCAGACGATTGTTCTATAAATTTATAGGGCGGCGGGGTTTAAAAGGCTTTTAGGGGAGGCGGTTTGCTGTCAAAAGTTTTAAGCGGTGCGGTTGTTGGAATTGACGGGTACCTGATGGAGGTTGAGGTCGATATATCCAGGGGGCTTCCATCGTTTACCACCGTAGGGCTGCCGGAGGTTACTGTTCGGGAAAGCCGGGAACGGGTGAAGTCGGCAATCAACAACTGCGGATACCGGTTCCCCGATGATCGGATCACAGTCAATCTCGCCCCCGCCCATATAAAGAAGGCCGGTACCGGTTTCGACTTACCCATCGCCGTAGGGATTCTCGCGGCCGCCGGTGTTATTCAGAATAGTGGGATAAAATACCCGGTGATCGGTGAGTTGGCTCTGGATGGGCGGGTTAAGCCGGTGAACGGATGTCTGCCAATGGCCTGTGCCGCCAGGGATGCGGGGTATGAGGGAGTTGTCGTGCCGTATGAAAACCGCCGGGAAGCCTCGGTTGTAAAAGATATTCCGGTTTATCCGGTGAAGACCCTGTCCGAAGCCGTCGATTTTTTTATCGGGGAGCGGCAGCTCGTGCCTGAGCCTTGTGAAATAGGGGATTTGTTTCAAGACGATAATGATATGGATGAAGACTTCTCCGAAGTGGCGGGGCAGGCCCATGTTAAACGGGCCATGGAGATTGCAGCCGCCGGTGGCCATAATATGATGATGATTGGTCCTCCGGGATCCGGAAAAACCATGATGGCCAAACGGTTTGCCGGAATTATCCCGGCGATCACCTTTGAAGAGGCTATTGAAACCTCAAAAATTTTCAGCGTGGCAGGGCTGATGCCCAAAAATCAGGGATTGATAAACAAACGACCATTCAGGGCACCCCATCATACCATCTCTGATGCAGGAATGATCGGAGGCGGCGCGAATCCCAGGCCGGGAGAGGTCAGTCTTTCACATAACGGCGTGTTGTTTTTGGATGAGCTGCCTGAATTTAAAAGGCAGGTACTAGAAGTTCTAAGACAGCCGCTGGAAGGGTGCCAAGTCACTATCTCCAGAGCCGCCAATGCCATCACTTATCCATCCCGTTTTATCCTGGTGGCCGCCATGAACCCATGCCCGTGCGGATACTATACCGATCCTCAGCATCAGTGTCATTGCTCCGCCTCACAGATTAAAAAATACCGTCAGAAAATTTCAGGACCGCTGCTTGATCGGATTGACATCCATATTGAAGTGCCGCGGGTTTCATATCAGGAGCTTGTCAATGATCGACCCGAAGAGGGATCGCTTACAATCCGCGGCCGGGTCACCGAAGCCAGGAACAGGCAAAGGAAAAGGTTTAACCCATACGGCATTTATGTTAATGCACGAATGCAAAACCGGCATATTAAAACCTTCTGTCCGGTCAATCGGGAATCAGCCGGGCTGCTGGAACAAGCGGTGGAAAGGCTCGGTTTGTCCGCCCGGGCTTACAACCGGGTTTTAAAGATCTCCCGAACAATTGCCGATCTGGCGGGAACCGATGAAATCAAGTCGGAGCATATTGCCGAGGCGATTCAGTATCGCAGTCTGGACAGAGGTATATAACATTCAAAAGAGGGCGTTTTCAAACAAACGCTGAGGAGGATGGGGTGACCGGCGACGCATGGGCTGAAACCGATTTATCTGCGATTTCTAATAATATTGGCCAACTGCGGTCTCTGTTGGCTTCGGATACGCGTATGATGACCGTGGTTAAAGCCAATGCTTACGGTCACGGGATGCTGCCGGTAGCCCGACAGGTTCTGGCGGCAGGGGCCGATTTTTTGGGTGTTGCCCGTTATGCAGAGGCCATCCAGCTTCGGCAGGCAGGGATTGAAGCGCCGATTTTAATCTTCGGCTACACCTCGCCGGTGTTAACCGGGGCCCTTGCAGCAAACAACCTTACCCAAACCATACATTCCTATGAAACTGCAAAAGAGATGGCTGAGGCAGCACAACAGCTTGGCCAACCGCTTACTGTCCATTTGAAAGTGGATACCGGCATGGGCCGGCTGGGTATACTTGCCGGGGCGGTAGACAGAAAGAGGGGGCAAACGCGGGTCTCTTCCACAGCCGTTGACGAAATCGCGGCGATTAGAAAACTTGCCGGTATAAGCGTTGAAGGGATATATACGCATTTTGCCACTGCTGATCATGCCGATAAGACGTTTGCATATCTCCAGTTTGACCTGTTTCAAAAGCTCATATCAACCTTGGCCGATAGAAACATTGAATTCGGCATCCGCCATGCGGCAAACAGCGCAGCTATTATCGATATGCCCGAAACCCATATGGATATGGTGCGGGCAGGTATATCCGTTTATGGCCTGTATCCGTCGGATAGCGTCAGTCATGACCGGATCAGTCTGATGCCTGCCATGACGCTGAAATCCCGGATTATTCATTTGAAACAGGTAGGCGCCGGCTTCCCGGTGAGCTATGGGGCTATTGAAAAAACAAGGGAACCTACGACCATTGCTACAGTTTCCATCGGGTATGCCGATGGTTACAACCGGCTGCTTTCCTCCAAGGGGCGGATGGTGGTTCACGGCAAATTAGCGCCGGTTATCGGGCGGGTTTGTATGGATCAGACCATGTTGGATGTAGGGCATATCAGTGGGACCCATATCGGCGATGAGGTGGTGGTGTTCGGTTCCAGTGAAAAAGGCGCGTTGCCGGTATCAGAAGTTGCCGATTGCCTTGGAACAATAACCTACGAAGTGGTATCAGGAGTTTCCGAGCGGGTGGAACGGGTGTATCTAAATCCAGATCTCTAAAAAATACAACATGTTGTATATATTTATATAGCAAATTCTGCATATTGAAAAAGTTTTGGACTCCTAACACACTGGATATGTATAAAAAATGAGCATATCAAAATTTCTTGACAAGCGTTTTGGGGGGTGTTAAATAAATTATTTTGCGTAAAGAATAATTATATGTCTTTGATTTATTTAAAAATATTGTTTACTGGGGGGTTTTCGTACAAGAGAAAAAATTGTTATTTGCCTGAGAAATATATTGAAAATGTCGAAATTGAAAACTGAGAAAGGAGGTGTGGGCATCCTAAATCTGATAAAAACAAGTAACAACCAAGTGGATATAAGTTCACTGCCATTAAACTGCCATTAAAAAGTAAACAAGTAGGAGGTAAATAATGCCAAGTTACGTAATCACAGAAAAATGTGACGGATGCAAAGGCGGCGACAAGACTGCATGCGAATACATCTGTCCAAACGATCTCATGGTTCTTGAGCCCAACACCATGAAGGCATACAATCAGGAACCCGATCAGTGCTGGGAATGCTTTTCCTGCGTTAAGATCTGCCCGAGCCAGGCCATTGAGGTCAGGGGCTATTCGGACTTTGTGCCATTGGGGAGCAGTGTATATCCGATGCTGGGTACCGAAGATATCATGTGGACCTGCAAATTTCGCAACGGCACCATCAAGCGTTTTAAGTTCCCCGTCCGCACCACTTCTGAAGGAAGCGCCAATGCTTATGCGGACCTGAAAGGCAACGATCTTGAGAGTGAGCTGCTTTCAACAGAGGAATCAGAGGGATATCAGATCCCGAAACCGCAGGCTACTGTATAAATGGACGATAATTTTTTATATAAGTTAGGAGGATAACATATGGCATTACCGAATAAACCGGAGGGTGAACGCAAAGCTGTAAGGGATCCCGAAGTTGACGAAAGAGAAGTTGATGTTCTGATCGTAGGCGGCGGTATGGCAGCCTGCGGTGCGGCATTTGAGGTAAAGAAATGGTTGGGCGATGATCAGAGCGTGCTGCTGGTCGATAAAGCTGCCATGGAAAGAAGCGGTGCAGTAGCCCAGGGGCTTTCTGCTATTAATACATATCTCGGCGAGAATACGTCGGATGATTATGTCCGCATGGTGCGAAATGATCTTATGGGTATTGTCCGTGAAGACCTGATCTTCGATTTGGGAACACACGTCGATGATTCAGTCCATCTGTTCGAGGAATGGGGTTTGCCGGTATGGAAAAAGACCGACGAGGGCAAAAATATGGACGGTAAAAAGGGCCTCAAACTGGGGACCCTAAAATCCGGTGCTCAGCCTGTCCGTACGGGTAAATGGCAGATTATGATCAACGGCGAATCCTACAAAAGGATCGTCGCCGAAGCCGCCAAGCTGGCAATTGGCGAAGATAATATTCTGGAGCGGGTTTTCATCGTTGAACTGCTGCTGGACAAAAACAAGGAAAACCAAATCGCCGGTGCGGTCGGTTTTTCCGTGCGGGAAAACAAAGTCTTTATCATCAAGGCCAAAACCATGATGGTGGCATGCGGCGGTGCAGTCAACATCTATCAGCCTCGCTCCGTAGGGGAAGGTAAAGGGCGTGCCTGGTATCCTGTATGGAACGCCGGCTCCACCTATACCCTCGCTATGAAGGTTGGCGCAGAGCTTTCCATGATGGAAAATCGATTCACCCCGGCCCGTTTTAAAGACGGTTACGGCCCGGTCGGCGCCTGGTTCCTGCTGTTCAAGGCCAAAGCATTGAATGGACTGGGCGAAGTGTATGTCACCAGTGATGCCGCAAAAAACGAGTTGGAAAGATATGCGCCGTATGGGACCGCAGCAATTACCCCTACCTGCCTGCGTAACCATCTCATGCTTTTCGAGATGAAAGAGGGCCGCGGTCCGATCCAGATGGATACGGTGACTGCGCTGGCTGAACTGGGCAAATCCATGGATAAGAAAGAACTCAAGCATCTCGAATCCGAGGCTTGGGAAGATTTTCTTGACATGACCTGCGGTCAGGCCAATCTGTGGTGTGCTACCAATACCGAGCCGGAAAAGAAAAACTCTGAGATTATGCCGACGGAGCCCTATCTGCTCGGTTCACATTCCGGCTGTTGCGGCCTGTGGACGTCCGGTCCGGACTATGACTGGGTTCCGGATTCATACAAGATCAAGGCGGACAACGGCAAGGTCTATAACCGGATGACGACCGTTTATGGTCTGTTTACGTCGGGTGACGGCGTTGGCTGTTCAGGCCATAAATTCTCTTCCGGCTCCCATGCGGAAGGCCGGGTAGCGGCCAAGCAGATGGTCCGATACGCCAAAGACCATGCCGATTATAAGCCCGAATTGCCCATGAGCAAAGAAGAGATCGTCGATCTGGTCTATAAGCCGGTTCGGGTGTTCCTGGACAACTATGAATACACGACGGATATCGATATTAATCCGGCTTACATCAAGCCGTCCGGGATGGCCCTGCGTTTGATGAAAGCTACCAATGAATACGGCGCCGGCCATCAGACCTACTACGAAACGACTTCCAAGATGCTGGAGATTGTAATGGACCAGCTTCGGGTCATGCGGGAAGACTGTGAAAAACTGGCTGCCGGGGATCTCCATGAACTGATGCGCGCATGGGAAATCTATCATCGAATCTGGACTGTGGAATCCCATCTTCGCCATATTCAGTACCGAAAAGAAACCCGTTATCCGGGCTTCTATTATCAGGCCGATTATCCGAAACAGGATGATGAGAACTGGTTTTGCTTCACCAACTCTAAGTATGATCCCAAAACGGGTGAATGGGACACCTTCAAACGTGATTATGTTCAGATTATTCCAGACTAAAAGGGATCATTGATTGATGAATGTATGCCTCCAGGTGCTCCTTGCTGGACACCTGGAGGCTTTTATTAATTTTTTTGGTGGGTTGGTTTTGCGGGAAACAAATATTG
>JAGYOX010000106.1 GCA_018399235.1 Desulfobacterales bacterium
AAAGGCGCCCAATGGAAGGCTGAAGCCTTCCACTACATTGATTATACAGATTTCGATAAACCGATCAGAAACTTTTTTGAGTGCAAACCTGAAAACTGAAACCTTATACCCTAAACCCTAAACCTTATACCCTGCACCTTATACCGTATACCGTATACCGAAAATGGACCTAAAATCGAATCCAACCGAATATGATACCCAGAAACTCCTGCTCAACCTCGCCATTGTCGGAGGCGGCCGCGCATGTAAATTCTTTTTGAAGCTTCTGACCCAGGAACCGCTGCCACATTTAGATATCCGTCTGCTCGGCGTCTGCGATATCAACCCGGATGCTGAAGGAATGGCCCTTGCCAGGAAGATGGGTATCTATACCACACAAAATTTTAAGGATCTTTTCAAAATTAAAGGGCTTGATGCGGTCATCGAGCTCACCAACAACAAAGAGATCCTGCTTGACCTGATTAATGAAAAACCAAAAGGTGTCGGTATCTTAGAGCACAATGTCGGACGGTTCATCCGGACCCTCTTTGACATCGACCAGCAGCTTAAATATGCAAGGCATCAGGTGGAAATGGAAAAGATGCTGTCCGACTTTCTTATCCAGCAGACCAATCAACAAATTTTGATCCTCAATCCCGACTTTTCTATCGCCGATGTCAATGAAGCCTACCTGGCAGCGATTAATACCACCCGGGAACGGGTTATTGGAAAACCCTGCTATCAAATTATTCATGGATACGGCACCCCCTGTTCAAGGGCCGTCCCGGGGTTTGAATGCCCGATGGTCCAAACGCTGAGGACAGGCGAGTCCGCCCACGTCATACAGCAGATCCCATTATCAAAAGAACAATCCAACTATTTTGACATCATCACCTATCCGGTAAAAAATTCAGACGGTGAGACCATCCGGGTGATAGAAATCTGGCGCGACATCACCAAACAGCTATCCACACAAATGGAAGAGCGGGTGCAGGCGTTGAAATCCGACTTAAACAAACTCGTCCAGGAAGACCGGATGATCTCATTGGGTAAGCTGGCGGCAAGCTGCGTCCATGAAATCAACAATCCAATCCAAGGGTTGTTGACTTTCAGCCAGTATATCCAGGCGACCCTGGAAGACGGTCTTGCTGACGAATCGGAAATAAATAAACTCAAAGATATTGCCGCCATGATGACCCATGAACTTGACCGCTGCGGCGAAATCATCTCTGGACTCCTTTCCTTTTCAAGGGAGCCCTCCACACAATATACAGACACCAATTTAAATGAAGTTCTCACCGCGGTAGTCAATCTGACGCATCATAAGATGGAGCTACAAAATATTACGCTCCATAAAGAGTTAAGCAACAGCCTGATCATTATCAACGGAGACCCCAACCGGCTGCAGCAATGTTTTTTAAACCTGGTTTTCAATGCCATAGAGGCCCTGCCCTCAGGCGGCGATATCTGGATATCTTCGCGCCTGGTATCGGAAAACAGCACGGCCCGGGTGGAAATCCGTGATAACGGCTACGGCATTTCGAAAGAAAACATCGAAAACCTCTTTGATCCGTTCTTCACCACCAAAGGCGCCGGTGAAGGCACCGGCCTCGGCCTTTTCATCGTGTATGGCATCGTCAAAAATCATGGGGGCGAAATCCATGTGAAGAGCGCCCCTGACGAGGGAACCCGGTTTGTGTTAGACTTCCCCCTCTTAACACAAAATCAATGAGCAGGATAATTAATTATGCAGGATAAAATGCGGATCATGGTAGTTGATGATGAAATGATTGTACGCGAATCATTCTATCACTGGTTTAATAAATACGGACATGATGTGGAAACGGCTGCTTCCGGGGATGAGGCGTTGGAGAAGCTTGAGAAACGCCAGTTTGACCTGCTTTTTGTAGATATTAAGATGCCCGGTATGGACGGATTGGAGCTGCTTGATCACGTGAAAAGCCAATACCCGGAGACCTTTGTCGTCATTATCACCGCCTACGGTTCCATCGAATCCGCCGTGACAGCCATGAAGTCAGGTGCCAGCGATTACCTGCTAAAACCCTTCAAACCGGACCATATCAACCTGGTTATGGAAAAAATTTTCCAGCAGAAGGCCCTGAAAGCGGAATATCAATATCTTAAAAGCCAAGTCGGGGAGATGACCCGGTTTGAAAATATCATCGGGCAATCCCCGGCTATGACCCGGGTATTTGATATGATTCCCGAGGTGGCCGAATCTGACTCCACCATTCTTCTGATGGGAGAAACGGGTACCGGCAAGGAACTCGTGGCAAAAGCCATTCATGCCAAGAGTAACCGGGCCAATTATCCGTTTATTGCCATCAACTGCGGGGCAATGCCCGAATCCCTCCTGGAAAACGAGTTATTCGGACATATCAAAGGCGCATTTACCGGGGCGGATAAAAACCGGCAGGGTTTTCTGGAAATCGTTTCCGGGGGCACGCTGTTTCTGGATGAAATCGGGGAGATCAGCATGAGAATGCAGGTGGACCTGCTTCGGGTGCTTGAAGAGAAAAAAATTAAGCGAATCGGCAGCAATCAGACTATTGATGTGGACTTTCGCCTGATTTGTGCCACCAGCCGAAACCTGGATGAACTAATCAGTGCCGGAACCTTTCGGGAGGATTTCTACTATCGCATCAATGTCATCCAAATCCCAATTCCGCCATTAAGGGAGCGCAAGGAGGATATTCCGCTGCTGATCGAACATTTTCTCGCCAAATACAGCCGGGAAACAACCAAACATACAGACCGCGTGGATGGGGAGGCTGAAAAAATTCTCAAAGCCTATGATTGGCCGGGCAATGTGAGGGAACTGGAAAATGCCATCGAACGGGCGGTTGTGTTATCCAAATCCCGAACTCTGACCGGCCGGGATTTTTCATTTCTGAAAGCCCCTCCGCCCCCTGAATCGAAGGGTCGGTCTTTGCTTGAAATGGAACGGCACCATATAAAGGCTATTCTGGAAGAATGCGGTTGGAATGTGAGTCAAGCAGCAAGGGTTTTAGGGATTAACCGTTCAACCCTTCACAAGAAAATAAATAGGTATGAACTCCACAAAAAAGAGGGTTAGACCTCTTTAAATCGAACCTCAAATATGAAGAATCGGAAAAAACACGCGGTGGGCCTTCTGGCTATGGGTCGGGTACCCGAAATGGCTTTAAAAATCGTATCCGCACATATATACGGCTACTTAAATCTATCCACCTGCTGCTTGCCCGCACTGGCGCTTCCACAGGAATGTCTTGATAAAAAACGGCTTCAATATGATGCGGCCAGGATTATTCAATACCTTGAGGGCCAGTCCTTTCCGGGTTGCTCAAAAATTATCGGACTGGTTGAGGGCGATCTGTTTCTTCCGATTTTTACGCATGTATTTGGTGAGGCTCAGCAGGGCGGCACCCATGCGGTGATATCATTGGCCCGGCTCCAATACCGGGAAAACGGTTGCCGATCCCCGGATTCGGAATTTTATGAACGCACCGCAAAAGTCGCGCTGCATGAACTCGGCCACCTGTTCAACCTTTTCCACTGCGACGATAGCCAATGCTTGATGCATTTTTCAGGCACCATTGAAACACTGGATGCCATCGCCCTTAACTATTGCCCCTATTGCCGGAGCTTTTTTACTGACGCCTGCCGCCGTAAGGAGCTCATAAGTCTAATCAAGTAATCATTTCCTCAACTTAAACCCCAAGGCGAATGACTACTTCGGTTCCGTCCGCAAGAATTCTCGAACCAGGCGATCCCATCCGATTTCCGGAATACTACCGAATAAATCATCGACCGGTTGGCCACCAGTGGCAGCCAAGCTCTTATATTCCGGTCCGATCAACTGAAGCAGCTGTTGCTGTTCCTTCTCAATCCAAGCTTCACACTCCCTGCCGAAAAGCAGTTTCTTAAGATTCCGCTTGGGCATATCCGGCTCTATAATAAACAGCCAGCCGTCCCGGTAAGGATCCCGGTGGCTGACTTCCGGATTTTCCCTCACGTTATGATTGACCGCCAGCACACGGCCCGTAACCGGTGACAACACGCCGGCCTCATAATTGTCCCGGGAAAACGAGAACCCTTGCTCCCCTTGGTTGATTTTTGCCCCCAAAGGCGGCATTTCGATTTTCTTCGGTACGCCGAACAGTTTGCCGAAAAAATCGTCGAAACCGATGCGGGTTCGTCCGCTGTGCTCAAACCGCGCCCAGGTGTGACCCATGTGGTAATAGTAAGAATCCGCCACCCGATATCCGGCAACCATTCGATAGGCGGGGGATGTAATATCATCAATCAGATCCATGTCATCGAGCATTTGATCATAGGGGCAGTTGTAGCAGTCATAGTTATTGGTACAAATTTTCGGGGCGTCCACGCGTCCTGTCAGCGCATGCCGGCAAGGCCGGTTGGCACCGTAATATTGGCTCTTTAGTTTTTCTGCATAGCTTACTGATTTTTGGGCATCTTTGTCTCCGCTATGCTTTTTCATACTCCGCCGCATGGCCCGGTCAAACGGGCAGGTTGCGCAATCATAATTATTATCGCACTTCCTGAAACTGATCACGCCCGCTTTCATCCAAATGCACTCATCTTCCACCACCTGAAAACCGGCCACGCCGCTTTTGGTTTCATGTCGTGCCATGTCTTCACCCTCCCCCTTTTTTGTTATCGGTTGTTATCCGCTAATACTAATTGCAAAAGCAATGCCAAAAATTGAACTCAAATAAAAATTTAATCGCCTGAAATTATAATAAAAAAATTAGCCGGTGGGGTTTCTTGAATTTTGCGGACGGTATGCTGTTGACAATCACAACACTCAATTTATGTTCCACACATAAAAAATATTTATAATAATAATTCTAAATAGTTATAACTGTCGCGGTTTACCACACCACGTGTAGCGTTTTTATACACAATTCAAAGGGAAAGGTATAAGGGGAAAGGGGAAAGGGGAAAGGGATTGAGAAAACGGCCCGACCGCAGGGCTTCCTTTTTGCAAAAATGCCGCCGGATAGATCCATACTTTATGCCTGTTTGATAATTTTCTTGAAAGATCGTATGAAGTTATCGTAATATATGTTTTTGTTTCATGCATAGAGCAGGTCTGCCTGAACCGATACGGTATGGGCCTTCGCCGGAACCTGATAATAAAAATCCCGGCGGGGGACAATCGGCTCCGGCCAGGCCGATTATTGTTCATAGTTCAATGGATAGAGGCAGTCATGACAGATCAAACCATTACGATTAATGACCAGACGTTTTCGTTTGAACCCGGAGAAACCATCCTTGAAGTGGCCCGCAGAAACGACATTGACATCCCGACGCTGTGCTATCTGAAAGGTGCCACCCCCACCGGCTCATGCCGGATCTGCGTAGTGGAGGTCAAAAACGCCCGTAACCTTTTACCCGCCTGTTCTACACCGGCGGAACCCGGTATGGTCGTCTACACCGAATCGCCAAAGGTGGTCGAATCCCGCAAAATGACGATAAAACTTCTGCTTTCCTCTGGTAATCATAACTGTGCGGTGCGCAGCGGAGACCCGGATAACTGGACGGCCTATCAACTCAGGGTCCAGGATTATGATAACAGCGGCGATTTATGCCCGGCATGGGGGGATTGCGAGCTGCAAAACCTGGCCTTTCGATATCAGGTGTGCGGGGAACCGTTTCCCACCGCCCCGCCGCATTATTCAATGGAAACGGTCAACCCCTTTATCGTCCGCGATTTTTCAAGATGCATCCTTTGCGGTCGCTGCGTTCAGGCGTGCAATGAGATCCAGGTAAACAACGCCATCAGTTTCGGTTATCGGGGAGCTGAAACAAAAATTGTTGCCGCCGGCGACCGGCCGCTAAGAGACTCGGATTGTGTTTTCTGTGGCGAATGCGTTCAGGCCTGCCCGGTGGGTGCCCTGTTTGAAAAAAATGCCCGTTATGACTGGCGCCCATGGGAGGTTAAAAAAACCCGGACCACTTGCAGCTATTGTGGGGTTGGATGCCAGCTTGAGCTTCATGTAAAAAATAACGAGGTGGTCAAAATCACCGGCGCCGAAGACACCCCGCCCAACTTTGGCAGCCTCTGCGTAAAGGGGCGATTCGGGTTTGACTTCATCAATTCCGGTGATCGACTGACTACGCCGCTGATTAAAGAGGATGGCAAATTCCGAAAAGCCAGCTGGAATGAGGCATTGAATCTAACCGTCAAATGGTTGAGCGAGATAAAGGAAACCCATGGTCCTGACAGCATCGGCGTGCTTTCATCGGCCCGCGTGACCAACGAAGAAAATTATCTCGCCCAGAAGTTTACCCGGGCGGCGCTTAAAACCAACAATGTGGATCATTGCGCCCGGCTCTGACATAGCTCCACAGTGGCCGGTCTGGCCGCAGCATTCGGAAGTGGCGCAATGACCAACAGCATTGCCGATATTGAAAAGGCGGAGGTCATCCTGGTAGCGGGATCCAATACCACGGAAAACCATCCGGTCCTCTCCAGCTTTGTCAAACGGGCTGTAAAATTCAAGGGGGCAAAGCTGATTGTCGTGGACCCGCGCCAAATTAAGCTAACCCGCCATGCCAACATGTGGCTGAGACCCAACCTGGGCTCGGACGTGGCCTGGATAAACGGTCTGATGCATGTCATTATAAAAGAGGACCTTCATGACCAGTCCTTTATTGAGAACCGCACCACAGGCTTTGAAGAACTAAAGGCCATGGTGGATAAATTTTCGCCGGATTACGTGGAATCGATTACCGGTATCCCGGCGCAGCAGCTCATCGAGGCCGCCCGCCTTTACGGAAGCGCTAAAGCCGGCAGCATACTTTACTGCATGGGCATCACGCAGCATACTACAGGCACGGATAACGTTAAATCCCTGGCCAATCTGGCGATGCTTTGCGGCAACCTGGGTATTGAAGGCGGGGGTGTCAACCCGCTGCGGGGCCAAAACAATGTTCAGGGCGCCTGTGACATGGGGGGACTGCCCAATGTCTATACCGGCTATCAAAAAGTCACCGACGAGGCCGCCCGCGCCAAAATGGAAAAAGCCTGGGGAGTATCAGGGCTTCCGGACAAGCCGGGGCTGCCGGTTACCCATATGGTGCCTAAGGCATATGACGGCGAACTGAAGGCCATGTACATCATTGGCGAAAATCCGCTGGTTTCAGACCCCGATTTAAACCATGCGGAAAAAAGCTTTTCGCGTCTGGAGTTTTTGGTTGTGCAGGATATTTTCATGACGGAAACCGCCCAACAGGCTGACGTGGTGCTGCCCTCAACCTGTTTTGCCGAAAAAAACGGAACATTCGTCAATACGGAACGACGGGTCCAGAGGGTCAGGAAGGCCTTGGAACCGCCGGGATCGGCCCGGGAAGACTGGCGAATCACCGCTGAAATTTCCCGCAGAATGGGATATCCAATGAGGTATGAAAACGCCCGGGAAATTTTTGAGGAAATCGCCGGATTGACACCCTCGTATGCGGGCATCACCTATGACCGTATTGAAAAGGTAGGGATTCACTGGCCGTGTCCCACGCCGGATCATCCCGGCACCCCTGTTTTGCATACCCAGCAGTTTACCCACGGCAAAGGGGTATTTCATGCCATCGACTACATCCCGCCGGCTGAACGGGTGGATACGGAATATCCGCTGTATCTGACAACCGGCCGGCTGCTGTACCAGTTCCATACCGGCACCATGACACGACGAAGCGAAGGGTTAAACGACCGGGCACCGGAAAGTTTTGTGGAGATTTCGGCGGGTGATGCGGAAAAAAATGGATTGATAGACGGCCAGACAGTCAGGATCGCCTCAAGACGAGGGGAGATTGAGGCCCGCGTGAAAGTATCGGATCAGGCGGTGGACGGAACCGTGTTTATTCCCTTCCATTTTGCCGAGGCTGCGGCCAACCGGCTGACCAATGCCGCCCTGGATCCGGTGGCCAACATTCCGGAATTCAAGGTATGCGCCGTAAAAATCGAGCAGGCGGCGTAAGTTTAAGGTATAGGGTATAGGGTTTAAGGTATAGGGTGTAGGGTTTAAGGTATAGGGTGTAGGGTGTAGGGTGTAGGGTGTTAGGGCGGCGGGCTTTCGCCCGCCGCTCGCAAAAGCGGTCGATTTAACAAAATACGTCCAATGGAAGGCTAAAGCCTTCCGCTAAATTGATTGTACAAATTTCGATACACCGGTTAGGAATTGGCGGATGCGCTTTTTTTATCCGCCCTGCAATGCTGAAGCGATTCATCCGGTTTTGTCATTTCGAGCGGTAGCGAGAAATCCTTAACAAACAAGATTCCTCGTCGCTTGCGCTCCTCGGAATGACAGAAGTGAAAGGCATTGAGGCTACCCTAAACCTTATACCTACCACTGGCTCATGATCTCCTGACCCCTATGCTTTGCAATTTCGTCCTGAAGCTGTTCGAACTGCTGGCCTACCGCCCCCATCAGATAGGACATAACCTCCAAACCGATAACCGGATCCTTATCAAACAGCTCCTTTAAATCCTCCCGGTCAAACTTGATCAGCTTGCATTGCCTGGAGTTGCAGTAGCCGGAAAGCTGGTACCGATAGGGGGGCACAAAACAGGTCCAGCCAAATGCATTCGCCTCTGCCAGAAAGGAGACAGCCGGCTCCACGGTTGGCTTTTTCCCGCCATCCGGAGCCTCAGAACGAAGCTCCACATCGCCCTCCACAACAATCCATACATGCGTTGCGTCGCTGCCATGGGAAAAGATTTTTTCACCCCGCTTAAACTCAGCTATTTCCGCCCGATCCTGAACCATTTCCAGTTGTTCATCATTTAAACAACTGAAACACGTCACTTTTTCCAGAAAATCAAGACTAATCATTACTCTTCCCCCTCCAGCACGCAATCCTTTTGAATCCGCCCGTTAATTATATGCTCGTTAAATACCCGGCGCATTTTTTCGGCATCCATCTTTTGATATACAATCTCCCCTTCATTGTGTATCTCCACCGTTACATTCGGCTCACTCCAGCATTTACCAATACAGCCGCCGGTTTCAACCTGAATATTCTGCCGCCCGCTTCGCGAAACCTCTTCGGTTAATGCCTTCATTACCTCCCGGGCACCGGCGGCAATGCCGCAGGTCCCCATGTGAACGGTCACTTTGACCAATGCCAGCGGGGCCTCATCAGCAGAACCCTGGAGCTTCTGAAACCTTTTACCCACAACCTTTAACAGCTCGGATAAAATCAAATACCCGCTTTTCGGGTATTCATAAAGATAATCATGGAAGCGGCTTTTTTCCATCATCACCACCCGGCAGCTGTCTGATGCGCAATAAGCTGACAGCTTATATCTATAGGGAGGGACCATGCTGGACCATCCAAAAATATTATTTTCCGGTATGGACGAAAGGGTGTGGGCCTCTGAGGTCTCACGTGCCGGCAAGTCAAAGCGTAAATCCACCAGTCCCTTCTTGACTATATACAAATGCGTGGCGTCATCACCTTCTTTAAAAATCCGGTCACCATAAATAAACCCTTTCTCCCGGCAGAATCCGTCAATGACGGCCAACTCTTTTTCTGTCAACGTGTTAAACGCTTCAATATGCTGCAGCAAATCAATGCAGGCCATTCACATTCCTCCTTCTTTTTATTCCATATCAATTACATCTTGGCTAGTGCAAAATCCGTCTGCACCTCACCCTCAAGCACATGCCGATGAAAGACCTGGCGCATTTTATTGGCGGTCATGTGTTGATAAACAATCGGTTCTTCACCTTCCATCTCCACTGTCACATTCGGCTCACTGCTGCACATCCCCATACAGCCCGAGGCAACCACCCGAATATCCTGGCGGTCTGTCTGAGCCATCTCGTCCATCAACGCATTCATTACCTCGCGGGCACCGGCGGCGATGCCACAGGTGCCCATGTGAACCGTCACTTTGATCTTCGCCGCCCCCTCCCTGAGTGATGTTTCCTTGGCGGTCTTCTCTTTAATCCTTTTCAAATCATCAACGGTTAATTTCGCCATTTTTCTTATCCTTTCTCCGCCAACCGTTTTTCACTGGCGCGAAGCGTTGTCATGACATATTGAAACACCTGGGGATCTGTCACCGGCCGTCCACCAAAAGATTCCTTAATCTCCCGGGTATCTAACATAAATTCATCATCATCCACCTGATGCCGGTATTCAAAATCAATCGTCGGGCTGCCCATAATCAACGTTATCATCGTTCCGATCATATCCCCAAGCGGTGCCCGGTCAATATGATCATGAACGAATTCCGCCACTATCTCTGTCCCCTTGCCGAGATCCGACTGAATTCGCATATGCCCGCCGCATCGAACGGCGGCCGCATCCAGAAACGAAAGTCCCAATCCCACCCGCCGGGTTGTGCGTGAAGTATAAAACGGATCAATCGCCCGGTCAATCTGATCCGTCGGAATTCCCTTGCCGTTATCGGCAATTTTCAGCGTAAGCCGGTTGTCCCGTCGATCCTCCAAAACCTCGATACGAATCCGATCGGCACCTGCGGAGATTCCATTTTCTGCCACATCCAGAATATGAAGTGACAACTCTTTCACTTATACCTCAATCCGCCGCCCCTCAACCCCCAGCAACGCCCGTCGGATTTCTCCAAAAACCGGGGATTCAAGCCGAAACGCCGTACTCACACGGCCGACATCCTTCAAAAAATGCGCATCTGATGACGTAATACAGGGGAACCTTTCGATCCCTGGGACCTGCTGGTATGCATCCGCCAGCGGTACCCGGAAGGAAACTTCGATGGCATCAAACTTCACATCTGGAGGAATAAACCCCAGGTTGCTGATGACACTGTATGACGGACGATCCACGTGAGCTGCGATGCACAGGCCATCCAGCGAATGGACGGCATCCACAATCGCATCAAGCCAAAGCGTGGTGGCCCCGATTAACAGGCGCTCGTTTTCGCAGACGACCTCGTTTTTTTCATTGGCAACCACCTGGTCCCCCCATAACTCGGGATCATTGCTCCCGGGAAGGTGGGCATAAACTGTCTCCTGCATTTGAAGGGCCTGACCCAGATTTTCAAAAAGTCCGAGCACATGGACTTCTTCCCTGGAGCAGATTTCCAACCCCGGAATCACGCACACACCGGCCGCCTCTCCGGCCGCCATTACAGCGCCTGCATTTTCCGCAGAATTATGGTCGCTAATGGCGATAATGTGCAATCCTTTTTCGCGGCTCCTGGCTACGATATCCCTTGGGCTCATTGCCCAATCACCGCAGGGGGACAGGCAGGAATGAATATGCAAATCCGCTCTATAAATATCCACGAGCGGCTCCCTGATCGTTCCCCAGCGGTTTATCCCGTATCATTAACCACCCCTGCCGCGTAAAGCTTTCCGGCCATTGAAAACGTATCCAGCGGCGTCAATAAAACGGGGATCCCTTCCTCATCGGCTTTTGCCTTTGTCTCCTCATCCGGTGTATTGCCGCCAACCAGAATAATCGCCGCCATTTCTCGAAGTACGGCGACCGCCACAATATTCTGATGGACCTGAATGGTCAGCCAGACGCATCCGGTCGGTGCGTTGGCCATGATCTCACTTAAAAGATCGCCGCAGTAACCGCCCTTCACCAATCGATCCAGTCCGTTCTCCCCGGCGGCTACCGTTAAGCCGAATCGTTCAATTAACTCTGCTGCCTTCATAAGGGATCTCCTTTTTTGATCTGAAT
>JAGYOX010000107.1 GCA_018399235.1 Desulfobacterales bacterium
ATTTTTTCATTTCGACTTTTTCTGAAGGTCATCCAGCTTAATCCGGTAGCAATCATTTAAATCGGCGTATCCTCTCACCACATCCTCTGCAAATGTCCGGCAATCAGGGGCTCCACAAGCACCACAGTCATTGCCTGCCGTTTTTTTCATGATCTGTTCTATCTGCTGCATCTGTTCTATGGTTAACACCGGCTCGCTGATCTCATATTTCCCCTTTATTTCCGCTGGCTTCCTTTTTGAAAAAAACCATCCCCGGTCATATAGCCGCCGAAGCTTTTTGCGCTGTATGCGGCGGCCGAGCCCGAACATTTTGATCAGCTTCTGGACCCTGCTCCGGGCCACATATTTGTCGGCCGCAGTCAACGGCCCCCCCAGGCATCCCTCGCTGCAAGCCCGGAATTCGATATATTCAAGGTCCTGGAACAAGCCCATCTCGATTTTTTCAATGTAGTTGATGGTCTCCTTGAGTCCCGAAACGGCCAGCACCCGGTCTGTATTCATTCCGGCAATCTCGCCGCCGGACATCCCCCACATGAGGACGCGGGCGTTGGGCACAAAATTCAAATGCCGTAATGGATAAAGATTCAAATCCATATCCTTGACGGCCTCAACTTCTTCAAGCAGTTTTGGATAAATGTCGTTTATCCCGAGGGCCAGGTCCATGACGGCCAAATCATCCAGAAAATCAGTCTGATCAGAAATCACTTTTGATGGGCAGGGGGTCAGGTGATACAGGATAATATCGCTTTCAGCTACCCCCCTTTCCTCGCTGATCTTTTTTCTTATCCCTTCCGCTACCAGTGTGGCCGGACGCTTCAACGGTATAATATGAGACAGCAAATTCGGATACTTCATGGCAATCAGCCGGGAAATAACCGGACAGATTGGCGATATCAGCGGCCATGGGGTCTCATTGGTCTCCCGGTTGCGAATAATAAATTCTTCCGTGGCAAACTGATACATTTCCAGGTGATAAGACAGATCAATGGAGTGATCGAACCCCATGCGGTTCAGCCCAATCAACACATCGGAGGGCATCACGTCTGGAAACTGGGCATAAAGAATGGGTGAGACAATGGCTACCGACAGTTTATCCGTTTTTTCAATCGTCTGATGACTGATGGTCGATGAGATGGCACCTTCCGGGCAAACACGGATGCATTCCCCGCATCCAAGGCATAATTCCGAAAACAAAACCGCCCGATGGTTCCGTATCCGAATGGCCTTGGTGGGACACACATGAACGCATTTTGTGCATCCGGTGCATAAATGTTCATCAAATTCGACATAGGACGCGGGGGTCATTATCAGCCATCCTGTGATCCGCTGGTTTCGCAGGTTTCAAAAAACATTCGAACTACCGTTCCCTTACCGGGCTCGGATTCAATGATCATCTGATCCGAATTATTTTCCATATTCGGCAGGCCCATACCGGCGCCAAAGCCCATTTCCCGGAATTCGTCCGCTGCCGTGGAAAATCCCTTTTCCTTGGCTTTATCGATATCTGCGATTCCCGGCCCCTCATCCGAAATTTCCAAAACAATCCGGTCCGTATTGATTTCAACGGAAAAAACGGCGTCTCCGCCGTGCATGACCGCATTCATTTCACCTTCATAACCGCACACGGCAATCCGCCGAATCAAAGAAGGGGCTACATTTAACTGTTTCAACATATTTTGAACTGAAATGGAGGCTTTGCCGGCATGAATAAAATCCCTGCCTTTAATATGGAAACACTTTTTAAGGGCAGGCATGAATTAATCTCCGACAGGAAATTTGCTTAAGACCTCCAGCGGAATATACCTTTTCTCCGGCGGTATTCGGACGAGTTGAATCGGATTCAAACCTATCGGGCACCGTTTAACCCGGTCAGTCCGGTTGCATAGAGTCTTCCGCAGGAAACGAACATGGAATAGGGCGTAGTCAGCATCGGCATCTCATGCTCCCTTGCCATTTCAATCACTCCCGGATTCGGCTTTTTGTTTCGGACAAAAACGATGGCCCTAACACCTGCAATCACCGCCGTATTCACTACCTGAACCGTTGCAAGCCCCGTTAAAAGAATGCCGTCTTCAGAAAGTGCAGAAAGTATATCACTCATCAAGTCGCTTGCGCCGACCTTGTCAAAACCGACATTTTCCCGATTTTCTCCACAAATAAATGTTGCTTCAAGCGTCTCCGCCAATTCGAATAATTTCATTAAGCGTATGCCATCCCCATCCGGTCAAATAACAATATTCCGGAATGTCTTAATAATGTTCTGTAACCCGCTACGGCAAAAGAAACAACAACCCATTTTAAATCCAAAATATAATGAATCCAACATCATGTCAATTAAATGTTATGAATTGCGCATCCATCAGCAACCACAAAAAATATCCCTTTGTTCATCAAATTTTATGGAAAAATTGACTTTTTATATTGATTATGAAAAAGTTGGACAGTTTTTGTTGAATTGAAACAAGCTTATCACCCCCAGGAGGAATCTGCCATGCTAGAGCTTCAACACCCTGACATCATCGGTGATATGGCTACCCGCCTTGAGAATGTCATCACTGCATATCACGATACGCCGGGCGCCGTAATTCCCGTTTTAAGAGAATGCCAGAATATTGTCGGGTACCTGCCGGTCGAGCTCATCGACTATATCAGCGTTGGACTCAACCTCTCCAAAAGCGAGGTTTTGGGTGTTGCTACATTTTACTCCCTTTTCTCTCTTACCCCGAAAGGACGGCATACCATCCGGGCCTGTCTGGGTACAGCCTGCTACGTCAAGGGAGGCAAAGAGGTTATGAATCGAATCAAGCAGACCTATAAGGTCGAAGAAGGAGGAACCACAGAAGATCGCCGGTTCTCACTCGAGGCTGTTCGATGCCTGGGGGCCTGCGGACTTGCGCCTGTTATGGTGGTCGACCAGGATACCCACGGCAAGGTTTCACCTGATCGTATTGTCGAAATACTTGAACAGTATGAATAGTGAAACAATCCTCATAGCCCGAATGAAGGACAGAATTGATAGCAGGAGATAAAGATGGCCAATCCACGACTTCAACTTATGTTATGCACCGGCACCGGCTGTCTGGCGTCCGGAAGCAAAGAGTTCCAAACAGCACTTGAAGAGGAAATAAAAAAACAAGGGCTTGAAGGTGAAGTAAAAATTATTGAAACCGGCTGCAACGGCTTCTGCGCCGTAGGCCCGGTGATGCTGGTACAGCCGGAAGGCATCTTTTACCAGAAACTAACGCCAAAAGACGCCCCACTGCTTGTGGAGGAGCATTTCCTAAAAGGACGGCCGGTCGAGAAACTGCTGTATGTGGAACCCGCCTCCAAGGAAACGATTCCCACCATGAATGAAATCCCCTTTTTCAGCAACCAAAAATTCTGGGTCATGCGGAACAAAGGCGCCATCGATCCGGAATCCATTGATGAATATATCGCCCGGGACGGGTATTTCGGTATGGCCAAGGCGCTTAACGAAATGACAGCTGAAGAAATTATCCAAGAGGTTAAGGATTCGGGTCTGAGGGGAAGGGGCGGCGCCGGTTTTCCTACGGGATTGAAGTGGCAGTTTGCCAGCAAAGCGGACAGCGATATCAAATACGTACTCTGCAATGCGGATGAAGGCGATCCAGGGGCCTTCATGGACAGGAGCATTCTGGAAGCGGATCCGCACGCAGTAATTGAAGGAATGATTATCGCCGCCAAGGCCATTAATGCCAGCAAGGGATATATTTACTGCCGGACCGAATACCCGATGGCCATTCAGCGTCTTACCCTTGCCATTAAAAATGCCCGCGAATATGGGCTTTTAGGAGAGGATATCCTACAGTCCGGCTTTAATTTTGACATCGAGATCTATCAGGGGGCCGGCGCCTTTGTATGCGGGGAAGAAACCGCGCTCATGCGCTCCATTGAGGGAAAGCGCGGGATGCCCCGGCCGCGTCCGCCTTTTCCGGCAAACAAAGGCCTTTGGGAGCGCCCCACAGTCCTTAACAATGTCGAAACCCTGGCCAATATCAGCCAAATCATTCTAAACGGCGCCAGCTGGTTTTCAAGTATAGGCACTGAATCAAGCAAGGGCACCAAAGTGTTTGCCCTGTCCGGAGACGTAAATAACATTGGTTTGGTGGAAGTGCCGATGGGTATTACCCTTAAACAAATGATTTTCGAAATCGGCGGCGGCATTCCCAAAAAGCGCAAATTCAAGGCGGTTCAGCTCGGCGGGCCGTCGGGCGGATGCGTGCCCGAACAACACCTGGATACCCCTGTTGACTACGAAGCCATTGCCCGGGTCGGCGCCATCATGGGTTCCGGCGGCGTCATCGTAATGGATGAGAACACCTGTATGGTTGATATGGCCCGGTTTTTCATGGATTTTATCCAGGATGAATCCTGCGGCAAATGCCCGCCTTGCCGGGAGGGAACCAAAAGGCTGCTCGAAATTCTGAATAAAATCTGCGAGGGCAACGGCGAACCCGGCGATATTGAGGCCCTGGAGGAGCTCTCCCTGAGGATAAAAGAATCAGCCCTCTGCGGGCTGGGACAGACCGCTCCCAACCCGGTACTATCCACACTGCGATATTTTAAGGATGAATACATCGCCCATGTCTATGAAAAACGCTGTCCAGCCAAACGATGTGTCGCGCTGCTTAAGTTTAAAGTTGATCCGGAAAAATGCCACAAATGCGGGCTTTGCTATCAAGCCTGCCCGGTAGGCGCCATTTCCTGGGAAAAGAAACAGCCGGCGGTTATTGACAGGGAAAAATGCATCCAGTGCCTTTCCTGTTATGAGGCCTGCCGATTCGATGCGATTGACTAAGAGGTGTTCCCTTCGCCCGAGCGTCCGGGCCCGAGCCTAATAGTGCCTTCTATGGTAAATGCGATCTGAAACCTTACCCCTTTACCCTTATGCCTTTCACCTTTCCCCCGTTTATGGCATTTTCAACAATTGCCATGCCCGCCCCCTAAATATCCCTATACCCCCATATCCGATTTTTTAAAAATGCGGGGTTTTTCTGCTGAGACTACATACTCCTGAGACAAAAAATACATCCTTGCCCCGATACACTTTAAGTCCGAAACAAAATATAGTTATTTCGAAACTCGGAAAGATTTACCGCAGGATAAGGCTTACTTAAAAAAACGTTAAAGAGGATCACCAAAAAGGAGATGTAAAATGTTTACCGAAAGGACGGGGTCCGAAATGCCCGCATTAAAAAAAACTCACCTCCAATCAATACGAACTACCGATCCAAAAGAGACCGAAAATAAGGGTACAAAGGGGAAAAAGGCATCCACCGCTACTACCACTTCGGATGCGCTTCAGCGGTATATGTCTGATATCCGCAAACACAACCTCCTGACCCGCGAAGATGAAATCAGGCTGGCAAAACGGGTTCAGGAAAATGGCGACGAGGCAGCAGTCTATCAGCTCGTGGTTTGCAACCTCCGGCTCGTCGTAAAGATCGCCATGAAGTTTCAGCGATTCTGGAAGCACAACATGAACGATTTAATCCAGGAAGGAAATATCGGCCTTCTGCGGGCGGCCCAGAAATATGACCCGAACCGCAATGTCAAGTTTTCCTATTATGCCGCATTCTGGATAAAAGCCTATATCCTTAAATACATCCAGGATAATTTCCGGGTGGTCAAAATCGTGACGACAGAGGGCCAAAGGAAACTCTTCTTCAAGCTCCGTCAGGAAAAAGACCGGCTCACCAGCCAGGGCATCCACCCTACACCCGGCCGGTTGGCCCAAAACTGCGGGGTGTCGGAAGATGATATTGTTGATATGGATCAGCGGCTTCACAGCAGCAATGTATTTCTCGATGCCCCCCTGAATGCGGATTCGAATACGGAATGGCTTGAAGTCATGGAGTCCAGCGATGAATCAACCGAAAACCAGGTTTCAAGGAAACAGTTGTCCGATATGCTCCGCCAAAAAATTACTCAATTCAAGAAAACCATGACCTATCGGGAACGAAATATTTTCGACAAGCGCATTTATTCAGAAAACCCCCAGACCCTGCAGGAAATCGGGAATTTTCTGGGTATCTCCAGAGAACGGGTCCGTCAGGTGGAGCGGGAAATTCTGCAGAATATCCGGGAATATCTTAAAAAAGAACTGCCGGACTACGAAGAACTGGCACAAAGCGGCATCGCTTCATAAACACATTTTACGAATCCGGTTACTCAGGGCGGCTAAAATGGCCGCCCTTTTTTATTCCCTGCTTCAGACCCTATAGAAAGAGCCCTCAACCCTCCCCCATAATTCGATTCTCCTATGATTTGCCTAATTTAAACAAAATTTATATTTACAATTTCCACCCTTTTTATTATAAATCTTTTTATTTCAACGTATGTTAGATTCGTAATTTGAAAGGCGATTTGGAAAACTGCTCCGCCATGAATGAGGAATGGCTGCTCCAAGACCGACGGATTTAACAGGCTTTGGGCTTAAAAACTATGGAAGATAAAAAAACCGTCTTTATTGCAGAAGACCATCAGTTATTCCGGGACGGCCTGAAAGCCATGCTCGCATCAAAAGAAGGGCTTGAGGTTATCGGTGAGGCCAGGGACGGCTTGGAAACCATCAATTCAGTTAAAAAAAAACAGCCCGAACTGCTGCTGCTGGATCTTTCCATGCCGAGATTGAGTGGCATCAGTGTAATCAAGGAACTCAGGCGCCTGTTTCCGGACATGCGCATTCTGGTCCTGACCATTCATGAGTCCGATCAGTATGTTATTGAAACCTTTGAAGCCGGTGCAAACGGTTACTGCATTAAAGACGCCAGCCGTGAAGAACTGCTGCTTGCCATAGACAGCGTTTTAAATGGAAAAACCTACATTAGTCCGGGGATTTCCGACAATGTAATGGAAGGCTATCTTGAAGGACAAAAAAAAATAAAATCAAAATCCTCCCGCGAGAGCCTCACCCACCGGGAGCGGGAAGTTTTGAAACTGCTTTCGGAGGGCTATACCAATAAGCAGATTGGCGACCTCTTAAACATCAGCGTTAAAACGGTGGAAAAACACCGGGCAAACATCATGCAGAAACTGAACCTTCATAATGCCGCTTCATTAACCGCCTTTGCCATCGAGCAGGGGCTGGTTCAAAAAAAATAGCCATCACCTCACTATGATAGTTCACTAATGATATGGGGGATTTTATGTATTTTTGTTATACAAGGACCCCTACTACGACAATTTTTCATTAAAATGGAAGGATTACCATGATTTTTGTTCCGCCACCCTGGCGGGAATCGATTTCAAACCTGCCGCCGCATAGTTCGGCCCGCTCCCGCATCCCTTCAATGCCATGGCCGCTTAAAGGATCAGTGGCAACCAGCTCAGCCCCCTGTTCAAACCCGCAACCGTCGTCTTTCACAACCATTTTCACTCCCCCGTTGTACCTGACCAGGGTTAAATGTATATTCGATGCGTTGGCATGCTTAACGGCATTGTTCACAGCCTCCTGAAAAATCCGGTAAATAACAATCTTCATTGCATCCGATAATTCGGACTCCTGTAGGGAAATGTCACGAGTGATTTTGAGATTATTATAAAAGGTTGTGAATTCCCTGGTAAACCAGTCTATGGTGGCAAACAGCCCCAAATCATCAAGGGTTGCCGGCCTCAGGGCGGCTGATATACGCTTGGTTTCCTTGATGGTAGACATAAGGTAGGATACGATTTTTTCAAGAGGAGCTGTATCCACATCCGGAACTGATTGCATGCTCGACAGGCGATCTTCAAGGCTGAATTTAATGGCTGCCAGGCTGGCGCCGATACTATCGTGCAGTTCCTTGGCCACCGCCTGTTTGTCCGCCTCAAGCGCCTCAAGGGTGCGTCTGGACATCAGCAAAAGCTCCTCCTGCGACTCGCGGAGCCTCTGCTCAACCCGCTTGCGCTCCTCGATTTCCGTATTCAAGGTTTCAACCAGGCCCTCCAGCTCCACTGTTCGCTCGGCAACCCGTTTTTCAAGCAGATCCTTATCCTGCTCAAGCTGCATTTTTTCACTGCGCCGCCGGGTAATATCATGAAACACACCGACGCCGCCGATGATTTCATTCTCATAATTTTTTATGGGCGTCGTATTCACCAGGAGATACCTCCACTCCCCATTTGGCAGCAAAAGGGCGATTTCCTGGTCGATCAGATCTTCACCGTTAAAAACGGACCGCGTCAGGGGCAGATCCTTTGGATCATATGGGGTGCCGTCCGGATACAGAAGATTTAAATCAGCCTGATCCACGAGCGGCCGGCCATAGGGCACATCCCTGCCATAGAGCCTGACCGCCGCAGGGTTGACCATGGTAATCCGGCACTCCCTGTCAACCACTACAATCCCTTCAGGCGCGCTTCTAATAATGGTCTCCAAGGCGGATTGCTCGGATATCAACTGCTCCGTCAGGCGTTCCAGGTCGGTTTCATCCCGCCATACCGTTACTGTCCCAATGATCTCATCTTCCCGATATAAAGGCGTAGATGAAATCACATAGACAAGCCTGTTGTCATTTTCATCATATCCGTAGTAGCGCTCGTCAATCACAGATTCCCCGCACAGCGCACGGACATATGGCATCGCATCGGCAAGAACCCGGCTCCCATCCGGATACTGCAACCGCATCTGGCGGGCAATATCACGGCAGCTCTCCCCCGTCGGATCAAACCCTAAAGAGGCAATGCACGCCGGATTGGCCATTATCGGAGAGCCATCGGCACCACAGACCATAACCGCTTCCTTAAGGTTGGTAAAAATCAGTTCCATTTCCCTTGATCGCCGACTGGCCTCCCGATGGGCCTTAATATGGCGCAATGCCAGTTCCGTAAATGTGGTCATGTGAATCAACATGGCTTCATCTTCAGGGCTGAATGCCACATCATCCGAATTGCCGACCAGAATCACCGCCGGCTCATCCTCCCGGCTTTCTGTAAGCCGGGCGCAAATAAGGTGTTTCAACCGGTTTGAGCCGGCATCTCCAGGCGGGTTGCCGCCCGTTTCGGTATAATAGGAGAATTCAGCGAACACCAGACGCAATGATTTTCGCCGGGTCAAATTTTCCACAAATTTCGGGGCTGACAAAAGGGTTCGAATATCCGTCATCAGGGCGGAATCCCTGATACGCTCATCAGACACGCTTTCAATCGATACTTGGCCAATCGATGAAATATTGCAGAAAAGACCGATATTGCCCCTTGTTAATTCACAAGCCGCAGAAACCACCCGATGGATTACCCCCACGCGTCTGTTTTCGTTTAGTACATGCTTTGACAAACGGATCAGGGTTTCCAATTGAGTCAAGCGGTCAATCTGTCGGGCCCTTTTAAAACAATCGCCGGTATCCGCCTTGAAGATCGAAGACAAATGCGCAATTGCGCCCAATGACGTATGCTGCACTTTTATAATCTGGAACACCGGCAGTTCCATGCCTTCCCGGGTCAACAGGGCGCTTTCGCCTCGCCATTTACCGTTTTCAATGGCAAAAGGAATGGCTTCTTCACGGATCATATCTTCAGCCCACTTTGGATGACAATCCGATAGGGTAAAACCTGCCGGTTCCTCTTCCCTGTCCAGGCCCATTACTCCGCGGGCTGCATTATTGAAATAATTGATGTTGCCTTCCGGGTCCATCAGATATACCGGATCAGAGATATCCTCCAAAAAATTATTAAACTGGGCGTACATACATTCGACTTTCCCTATCTATAAAAATTCTCCACATGGGACCCGACAGAAGATTCCATGGCACTGATGCGCCATGGAACGACAGCAGGGGAACCTCCGCACATAACTTTACATGATGCCTTAAATTATTATAAAAGGCATTTTTCTTGAGTCAAACAATTATGGCGTCCTAAAAAGCCGATTCCATCAATTTTATGGTTGCGGCCCCTTGCATAATTGACTAAATTTTTTTCTCTATATAATAGTTTTGACAAAATTGTTTTGAACATAGCGGTAGATTTTAATGATAAAGTATCGGACATTTTTTCCACGCACAGGATAAAGTCTCATGACTGGCAAACCAGCACCAGCCGAATCAACCAAAACATATCGGGAAAACCGTTTTTTTGATATTCACCCGCCGGTTTTCTGGCCATCCGCGATCCTGGCGGTCCTCTTTATCGCCGTTACCCTTATTGTGGGCGAGCCGATGGATACCGTCTTTTCCACCATGCAAAGCTTCATATCCAACAACTTCGGGTGGTTTCTGGTAATCGCGGTGAATCTCTATTTATTCCTCATGATCTTTATCGCCTTTAGCAAGGTGGGCAACATCAGGCTTGGCGGCAAAAATGCGGTGCCTGATTTTTCGCGTCTCTCATGGTTTTCCATGCTGTTTAGTGCCGGAATGGGGATAGGAATTCTTTTCTGGAGCGTTGCCGAGCCAATCTATCACTTTATGGACCCCCCCTATGGGGGTGGATCTGCAGTTGATGCGGCAAAGATTGCCATGAAAACAACATTCCTGCATTGGGGGCTTCATCCCTGGGGAATATATGCACTGGTGGGCATGGCGCTGGCCTTTTTTGCTTTTAACCGCAAACTACCGCTGGCCATTCGATCGATTTTCTATCCTATCTTGGGTGACAGGGTCTATGGATTCTGGGGGGATTTAATCGATGTGCTGGCCGTCCTTTCCACACTGTTCGGCCTTGCCACCTCACTGGGATTCGGCGTGCAGCAGGTCAATGCCGGACTCAATCACCTTTTCGGGATCCCGGATAACACGACCATACAAGTAGTGCTTGTGGCTATAATTACGTTCGCCGCCACCCTGTCTGTGGTCTCGGGCCTTGATCACGGGGTTAAACGATTAAGTGAGATGAACATCAACCTGGGCGCCGCCCTTCTGGCTTTTCTCTTGATTCTGGGACCGACTCTTCTGATACTGGACTCTTTTGTCCAAAACCTCGGGGTTTACTTGGAGGATTTTTTCAACACCAGCTTCTGGACGGAGAGCTATCAAGACAGCAGTTGGCAAAACAGCTGGACGGTATTTTACTGGGCCTGGTGGATTTCATGGTCGCCGTTTGTGGGAATGTTTATTGCACGGATATCAAAAGGCCGAACCGTCAGGGAGTTTGTTCTAAGTGTGCTGATAATTCCGTCTTTACTGACATTTTTGTGGATAACGGCTTTCGGGGGCTCCGCCATTTTTATCGAAATGGAGAATATGGGTAGCATTGCCGGACCGGTAAAGGAAAACGTGGCGGTGGCGATCTATTACCTACTGGAACAGTTTCCATTTTCCCAGGTCACCAATTTTGCCGCTATAGTACTGGTGATCAGTTTTTTCGTCACATCGTCGGACTCGGGCTCACTGGTGGTCGATGCATTCACATCGGGCGGTAAGCTAAACTCCCCTGTAGGGCAACGGGTCTTTTGGGCGTCAATGGAAGGCGCCGTAGCTGCCGTACTGCTGGTCGGCGGTGGCCTGGCTGCCCTTCAAACCGCTTCTATCACCACCGGCTTGCCTTTTGCCATATTATTGCTCATAATGGGATACAGTCTCTGGAAGGGGTTGAAGAACGAGTATGAAACTGAAGAGCTACGGGCAAAGACAGTTGAAAGAGAGTCGTACCAGGAACTGATTCAAAGCCTGCTCGATAAGAAGGACACCGGGGATGCTTCTAAGTAACTTCG
>JAGYOX010000108.1 GCA_018399235.1 Desulfobacterales bacterium
TCATCTGAAATCAAGCCCATTTTTATCAGAATATGCCCTAATCGACGGTTTCCGCCGGACTGAATCCGCAAGGCCTGTTCAATCTTACGAGGAGGAACAAGTTTTTTTCTTATTAAAATTTCTCCAAGTGTTTCTCGCATTGCCAATAAATCCTCCAAAAAACATTAAGACCCTTTTTCTTTAAATATCATATTGTGACAGTCTCGTAAAAAGTGGATTTTGAAATGGCAAAGAAAAAAGTTCAAGATCAAGGCGTCGCAAATCCCGAGGAATGCAGCGTACTTAGCTGTACGTGAAATTCCGAGGGCTGTAGCGCAACACAGATATTGGACTTTTTACATAATCCAAAAAATCCCAGCCGCCTTATAAGCAACCGGGATTGAAAAATCTCCCTCAGGTATTATTTTATATCTTCACCTGGCCGCATCCATTATGCACCCGGTTAGACTAAAAAAGCCGCAACCTGATAAGATTGCGGCTAAAAAGCTACTTCTGGTGCCGAAGGGGAGATTTGAACTCCCACGGGGGAACCCCCACTAGACCCTGAACCTAGCGCGTCTACCAATTCCGCCACTTCGGCACAGCCTTTTAAATCAGGGATTGATTTAAAATAGGTTTTTTTATATATATCTTTTACCCTTTACTGTCAAGATCATAATTATAAAAACATCGGCCAAAACACTTATGAAACTGATTACGGATCTGAATGAGATAAAAACACCCTACCAAAATGCGGTTATTACCATTGGCAACTTTGATGGGGTTCACAAAGGCCACCAGGCGATTCTTCACCAGGTTATTGAACACGCGGAAATAATTAACGGCACCTCTATCGCCATCACATTTGAACCCCACCCAATGAAACTACTCAGCAGCAACGGGTCCCCCCCGTTAATCACCCTATATGAGCAAAAAATCGAACTGATCAAACAAACGGGCATTGATGTGCTGATTTGTATTCCGTTTAACCGGGTTTTCGCGGAGATCACGGCTACTGAATTTGTTGAAAAAATTCTTATTCAGAAAATTGGCATGAAGGCCATTGTGATCGGTAAGGACTATAAATTTGGGAAAAATCGGGAGGGCAGTGTTGAATTTTTGAAAAGCTATGCCCACAAATTTAACATTGAGGTGCTTGTTGCAGACTGGATTCCCATTTCGCATCAATTCTTAGAAAGAATCAGCAGCACCCGGATTCGCGAGATCGTAACAGAGGGACGGGTTGAAGATGCATGGCCCCTGCTGGGCCGATATTATCAGATTCGTGGAGAGGTCGTGACCGGACGTCAGCGCGGCGGTCCCATGCTCGGATTCCCTACGGCCAATATCAAGCTCGTAGATGAACTTTGTCCCAAAACAGGTGTTTATGCAGTAACAGCCGAGTGGAAAAAGAAAAAATATAAAGGCGTTGCCAATATCGGGTATGCGCCGACTTTTGATGATTATTTGTTTACGGTGGAGGTTCACATATTCGACTTTGAACAGGATATCTATGGTGAAACCATCCGGGTAAATTTTATCAAACGGATCCGGGATGAAAAAAAATTTACCAATATTGATGAACTGCATGATCAGATCAGTAAAGACATAAGGGATGCCAAAATGATATTATCTGATCTTTAGGAATAAAAAAGGAAAAAGATTATGGTCCTCGAAATCTTAACCTATCCGAATGAATTTTTGCGGCAGCCGACAAAACCTGTTGAAACTATAGATAATGACATCCAAGGAATTATTGAAAATATGGCTGACACCATGTACCAGGCCCCCGGTGTCGGCCTCGCGGCCATTCAGGCGGGCATCGACAAAAGCATTATCATTTATGACCCCGACGCTGATGCGGAGAAAAGGGATTATAATGCATTGCTCAACCCGAAAATAGTATCCAGCTCGGGAGAAACGATCTCTGAGAACGAAGGATGTTTAAGCGTTCCAGACTTACGATCAGATGTGAAACGGGCTGAAACCGTTGTCGTAGAAGGCCTTGACAGAGAGGGGAACCCAGTGAAAATCGATGCGGATGGCTTGCTGTCTGTTATTCTTCAACACGAGATCGACCATTTAAACGGCATCCTCTTTCTTGACCGGATCAGCGCACTAAAGCGCGAATTATATAAAAAAAAACGGAAAAAGGCGCTTAAAAAAAGTGAACAGTAAGCCCCGGGTTATATTCATGGGGACACCGGATTTTGCGGTACCTGCTTTAACCGCACTTGCTGATTATGGCTGCCCTATTTCCCTTGTCGTCACACAGCCGGACCGCCCTAAGGGACGTGGGCGAAAGCTTGTCCAGCCTCCGGTGAAAATAACAGCCGAAAAACTTGGATTTCACGTACTTCAACCGGAAACAGTTAAAAGTGATGAATTTTACGAGGCACTTTCCGGGCACCGCCCCGATTTGCTGATTGTTGTGGCATTCGGTCATATCCTGCCCAAACGAATTATAGAGATTCCTCTTTATGGGGCGATCAATATCCATGCCTCTCTACTGCCCAAATATCGAGGACCTGCGCCGATACAATGGGCGATTATAGATGGCGAACAAGAAACCGGTGTGTCGACAATGCTGATGAACACCGGCCTTGACACGGGGGAGATACTAATGTCAACAAAGACCGCTATCCATCCGGATGATACAGCGGGCACGCTTCATGATCGACTATCCTTTGCAGGCGGTGAGCTTCTCAAACAAACGATTTCCGCCCTTAGAGCCGGTACACTGAAGCCAATTCCCCAGGACCACGACAAAGCCAGCTATGCGCCTATGCTTAAAAAATCGGATGGTCATATTGACTGGTCGCTTAAAGCAAGTACCATTGAGAGAAAAATTCGCGGGATGAATCCTTGGCCGCTTGCCCATAGCTTTTATAAAGATAAGCGGCTGAATTTTTTCAAGGCTGAAGTCCGCCCGCCTACCCATAACGCCCGGCCCGGAACCGTACTCCCCGGGTTCTCAAAAGAGTTGCGCGTAGCTGCCGGCAAAGATGCCCTTTCGATCCTTGAATTGCAGGCTGCATCTGGAAAAAGACTAAATATTCAGAATTTTTTAAGCGGCACGCCCATTCCTCCAGGCAGTATTCTTCAATAATCCGCATTTTATGATGCCTGACGCAAAAAAAAACGAAATAGTCGCCAGAAAAGCCGCCCTGGATTTATTAAACATACTGGAACACGGTCATGACCTCCTGGATACTTTACTTGAAAGGCTTGATGGGGAGCGGACCGATTTTTCATCTGAAGACCGAAGGCTGGCAAATGCTCTTGTTTTCGGCGTATTGCGTTGGCGCCGGCGCCTTGACTGGATTATCAGTCAAAACGCCGCTATGGCTCCTGAGAAAATATCGCCGGCTATACGGAACATACTTCGAATCGCCCTCTTTCAGATATTTTTTTTGGATCGTGTTCCGGACTTCGCCGCGGTTAATACGGCCGTTGAGATGGCCAAACGTTTCGTATCTATTAAATCGAGCCGGTTTGTCAATGCGCTACTCAGAAACACCCTCCGTAAAGTGTCCTCCGATATCAGTGCCCTTCTGCCGGATGATCCGATTGCCGCACTGGCCATCTCTCAATCCTTTCCGGATCAGCTGATCCATAGATGGGTCAATCGATTCGGCTTGCATGAAGCCACCCGCCTCTGTGAAGCGATGAATCAAATTCCACCGATAACAATAAGGACAAACACCCTTAAAACCAATCGGGATACACTTAAGGAAACGCTTGGAAAGGTATGCGAAAAAATTTTCCACACGGCATATGTACCTGAAGGCCTTTCATTTTATCGGCCTTCCCAACCCGTTGACGAACTCATGGCATTTGAAAACGGATTTTTTCAGGTACAGGATGAGGCAGCCCAGGCCGTATCCCATCTCCTTTCTCCAAAGCCGAATGAGGTGATACTGGATGCCTGCGCCGGTATGGGGGTTAAAACCGGCCATATTGCACAGCTTATGGGGGATACAGGAAAAATTTTTGCCATTGACAAGAACGAGAATAAACTGAAAAGGCTCTCCGATGAAATGGTGCGGCTCGGAATTAAAACTGTAAATATATGTCAAATCGACCTTGACAGGCCGCATTGGCAGAAATTGCCGGCGCTTTTTGACCGTGTGCTTCTGGATGCCCCCTGTTCAGGCCTTGGAGTGATTCGCCGCAACCCGGACATTAAATGGGCGACAAGTAAAAAAAATCTGGATCGGTTTGCCATCCGCCAACTCTCTTACCTGAATACGATATCGCAACGGGTGGCGCCATCAGGAATTCTTGTCTATGCGGTTTGCACCATGGAACCGGAAGAGACCGACGGGGTTGTTGAAAAATTTTTGAAAACCCATCCTCATTTTGAGATAGTGACCGATGTCTCCGATCTTTTTGAAGGTTTAAAAAATATTATCGATGACAAAGGCTTTTTCAGAAGCCTTCCGCATATTCACCAAATGGACGGTTTTTTTGCCGCAAGGTTGAAACGACGATCATGACCCGCCCGATTTTAAAATTTTTTTTTCTGCTGGGCTTCTTTTTTGCCATCGCCGGCGTGAGCGCCTATCTTACACTGACGCTGGTTATCGAAAGCGAAGAAACCATCGTGGTTCCAGAGCTTAAAAATAAAAATGCCATTACAGTATTAAAACGCCTTTCGGATCTCGGCTTAAACACAAAGGTGAAGGGCTCCGAATATAACGCTGATATCCCGCTTCATCATGTAATTTATCAGGACCCAAGGCCCGGCACCATTATAAAGAAAGGCCGAGATGTTAAGATAGTTCTTTCAAAAGGTCCCGAGACGTTCTCAGTTCCGAACCTCAACCATATCAAGCTTCAACAGGCCGAGGCTATTATAGCCAACAACGGCCTGCAATGCGGAGTTATCACGAGGGCTTTCAGCCAAACTGTCAGAAAAGATTTTGTGATCGCCCACACCCCGGAAGCCGGCAGCAAAGTCAGGCGGAATGATCCGGTTAATCTATTGATCAGTAGAGGCCCGCGACCGGCGGAATACGTTATGCCTGATCTTGAAGGGATGAGCCTTGAGGAAGCTGTTCAAATCATTGAAAAATACGGATTAACGGTAGGCCAAATAGACTCGGTTTGCCGGGAGGATCAGGCGGTAAATATCATTATTGATCAGGAGCCCTTTTCAGGCTATTATGTAGAGTCAAATCAACAAGTGTCCCTGTCAGTCAACCGCTGGAATCAGCAAAGGGACGCTGATGAGACTTATAGCGATGACCCGGGCATACTTTTTCGCTATAGAATTCCGCAGGGAATTTTAAAGCAGCACATTCGGCTTGAGATGAACATTTCTGGCATCTCTACCACGATCTACGATGAATTGATGGCTCCGGACCGGGAAATATGGCTAATGGTGCCCAAATATACCGATACGGCGGTTTTTCTATTCAAAAATGAGGAGTTAATTAAAACAGAAGTCTATTCGTCCGATAACTGAGGTTTTGAAATGGAAAAGTTGATAGCCCCTTCGATTTTGTCTGCTGACTTCGGCCGTCTCGCCGAGGAAATCCGCTCAGTTGAAGCTGCCGGTGTGGATTGGATCCATATTGACGTTATGGACGGCCATTTTGTGCCAAATATTACGCTTGGCCCGATGATCGTTGAAGCGGTTAACCAAGCGAGCAGCCTGCCCCTGGATGTTCATCTGATGATTGAAAATCCGGACAGGTATATCCCCGACTTTATTAAGGCTGGCGCCGATTTGGTATCTGTACACGCGGAAACCTGCCCTCACCTGAATCGAACCATCGATATGATACTGACGGCGGGATGTCGGGCCGGCGCCGTGCTGAACCCCGCAACGCCTCTTGAAAGCCTTGAATGGACGCTGGAATACTTGGACTTTGTTCTGTTGATGAGCGTCAATCCGGGATTCGGCGGGCAATCGTTTATTCCGAATACATTAAAAAAAATCCGCCTATTAAAAACCATGATTGCCGACTGCGGCAAATCGGTTCTGATAGAAATCGACGGAGGCGTCAACAAAACCACCATAAAGGGTATCGCGGATGCCGGGGCGGATGTGTTCGTGGCGGGTTCAGCAATTTTTGGGAGTGAAAACTATACAAAAACCATCCAAGAATTCAGACAGATTCTGGGGGGATAAATATGAAGCGCAAAGTCCTTGTTGTCCATGGGCCCAACCTGAACATGCTCGGCAGGCGCGAGCCGGACGTTTACGGTGAAAAAACGCTTTCGGAGATCAATCAGGTGATGACGGAATATGCCCATCAATTGGATATCTCCTTGACCGCATTTCAATCAAATCATGAGGGGGAAATTGTGGAAGCCATTCAAGCGGCAGAGGATGACTATCAGGGCATTATTATCAATCTGGCCGCATATACCCATACGAGTGTGGCCATCCGAGATGCGATCCTAACGCTGGATCTGCCGGTGATTGAAGTCCATCTCAGCAACATCTATAAAAGGGAATCCTTTCGCCATCATTCCATGGTCTCGGACGTTGTCACCGGTCAAATTGTAGGCCTTGGAGCCAAAGGTTACATTCTTGCCCTGAGCGCCCTGGCGGAGATGATTCCGGATGCAGAACCCTCATGATATACAATGGTCCACTGGATGAAGCGATATTTTACGCAATCCTGTATCATAGCTGCAGGACTGCTGGCTTCCCAAATTCTTTTCACCATTTTTGTCTACGAATCCAATATTTCTTTACTGAAAAGTCTTGAGGCCATATCCGACGCCGGTTATATAGCCGTTCCCAACGCCTATGTTATGTCAGGCCTGGATGCTTTCCTGCCGGCATTCTGCGGGGGGCTCTTTTTTACACTTACGGCAGGAGTGGGACTAACCTTAGGGACTTTTGTTATTATCCATGTATGGCACTCCATCTTTGCCAGGCGGCCGGTAATCCTCTTTATCTTTTTGACCCTTTGGGGGTTTGGGATTTATAAAACCTCGCAAACAGCCACCCCCCTGATCCTGACGACCGCGTTTATACTTGTCCCAGCGATCGTTTTTATATTAACCATCAAATGGACCTCCTTGCAAACGAAGGATCAAGGCTGGAAATCGGTTGTTATTCACTTGGCGGTTATCCTTATTGTTGCCGGCACCTGGCTGCCGAACATGAATGCGGATGTATTTGTGAACATACGGGATCAACTGCTTCTAAGCAATCCAATGGGAAAAATGATCAATTCCTTCTATTATCATTACACCCTGTATCCGGCTGAAGCGTTCAAGTCTTTAGAACAAAAACAGCTTAAAGCCTCCCGTATATGGATTGATGACCCACAACTGCTCAACCGGGTCGAAAAAAAACTAAGACAATCGGATTATCTGCCTGTTGACAAGAATATTCAGGTCGATCTGACGGTAAAAAGCGACGAAGACCAACTATGGTTTGACCACCGGAACCGACACATTTTTCGGGTAAAATCTTCACGCTTTTTGGAGTCCCCGGAATCAACCCTGAAAAAATTTTCCAACAAAACTGACAAGATGCAGTTTCTTCGGCGGTTCACATTTTTCAGCCTGCTCACTGCCTCCCCCCTGCTGCTCTATCTGTTGATCTATAAGGGCTTATTAACCGGCCTGATTATTATCCGCGAGCCTAAAAAGCGCGAGCTTGCCGCTGCGGTTCTGTGTGTTATCACTGGTATGGCATTTGCCATGGCATTATACCAGTTCCAATGCGAAAACAACCTGCTTAAAAATAAACAGGCCATTGACTCGCTGCTTCAGTCAAAAGATTGGAGGGCCAGGGTTAAGGCTTTGAAAATGATCGACGCCAATGATTTAGAGATTACAGCCCATGAAGCGGACATTGCCAAACTGGGAAAAAGTCCGCATGTTGTTGAGCGATACTGGACGGCGAAAGCTCTGGGCAACAGCGATTCGGAAAAAATATACGAGCTGCTTATTCAAATGTTAAATGACCCGCATCCCAATGTGGTCTGCATGGCACTTTACAGCCTGGGCAATCTTAATGTCCAGAGCGCGACTGAGGATATCAAGCGTGTCCTTATATCTTCAGCACACTGGTACATTCAGTGGTACGCCTATAACGCCTTAAAGGAACTCGGATGGATTCAGCCCCAGTCAGCCTAATATTGCTGCTTGCATGCATTTTGGCCGTTCTTTCTGTTGAATTAGCCGGATCTTGGCTTAATGCTGATCCTTTGATAATCATCGCATGCATGAGGCTCCTTGATATTTTTATCGTCCTCGGAATTGTATACTTTTCCAATAAAGGCTTTACGGTTGTCGGCCTACGTTCTGAAACCGCCGTATCAGGAATTATTCAAGGCATCCTGTGGTCGGCCGGCTTCGGGGCGGCAGTTCTTGTTATCGCCGGGGTTTTGTTCTTTGCTGACATAAATCCTGTTTCCCTGATACGGGTTCAACTTCCAAACCAGCCAGAAAGGTTGTTTCTTTTTTTCATCGTAGGTGGCGTCATCGCACCAATTGCCGAAGAGATTTTCTATCGCGGCTTGATTTACGGATTTTTAAGAAAATGGGGGGTTTTCATCGCCCTGATTGGAAGTACGGCCCTTTTCGTGCTATCCCATCAAATAACATCTGGTCCCCCCATTCCACAAATAGTTGGAGGCATCCTGTTTGCGATGGCCTATGAAACTTCGGAGAGCCTTTTCAGCCCGATAATTATTCATGTGCTGGGCAATTTAGCGTTGTTTTCACTTGGAATGATGAATCAATGGATGATGGCTACGTAACGCCCCCGCCTTAGGTTTAGTTTCTTGTTTCAAGTACATTCCGTACGGTAAAGGCCAAATCCTTTAAAGTGAGAGGTTTTAAGAGAAAAGCAGCCACGCCAATCTCCGCGGCTGCCTTTTCATCTATGGTGGAATTATACCCTGTACACAGGATCACCGGTATATTCGGCCGGATTTTTAAAATTGTTTTTATAAGAATATCACCATTGGTCTCGGGCATACTCATGTCGGTAACAACCAGGTCAAAATCCTTCGGGCGGTTTGAAAAAACTTCCATGGCCCTTGCACTACTATCCTCGGCAGTCACTGAATAGCCCAAGTACTCAAGCATTTGTCGGGCTGTATCTATAATCGCACGCTCATCATCGACAAAAAGAATATGTTCGGTGCCAAAAGGCAATGAATCGCCGGCCAAGGAGACTGCATCCGATGACTGATCATCCGAAGCCTCCATCTGTGGCATGAGGACATAAAAATCCGTACCCGAATCAAGGGTGCTGGAGAATTGAATCCTGCCCCCGTGTTTCTCAATAATGCCTTTTGCCACGGCCAAACCAAGGCCGGTGCCCACGCCCTTATCTTTAGTGGTATAATAGGGATCGAAAATTCGTTCCCGGTCTTCAGGCCTAATGCCGCAGCCCGTATCTGAAACCGTAAGTTTTAAATATGAACCCGGCGGCAAATCAAAGGCGTTTTTATCGGATAAGTCCTCTCGGACCAATCTAAGTGTCAAGGCTCCACCGTCTTTACTGCGCATGGATTGTCCGGCATTGGTGCAAAGGTTCATCAATACCTGATGCATCTGGCCCGGATCAGCCTTAACTAGATCATCCTGAATTTGGATGTCTTCTATGATTTTAATTGATACCGGCAGGGTTGCCCGAAGCAGAGCGTTAACATCCTTTATAATCTGAGAGAATTTAACTGGCTGGCGTTTCTGATGGGTCTGGCGACTGACAGCCAGTATCTGCTGCACAACTTCCTTTGCACGGTTACCCGCTTTAAAGACTTCGTCAAGATAGGTGGCCAGTTTCGAGTTGTCCTTGACCTGTATTTTGGCCAGTTCCACATACCCGAGGATGGCGGCAAGGATATTATTAAAATCATGGGCGATACCACCCGCCAGCGTCCCTATGGCTTCCATTTTCTGGGCCCTTATCAATTGTGCTTCAAGCGCTCGCTGAGGGGTTAAATCGTGGTAAACGGTCAGGCCATAGAACTCGCCGTAAATCTCAATCAATTTGGAGAACAACTGAATGTAAAAGTTTTCCCCGCCCTTCCCCCTGATTTTCACTTCAAAACCAGAAACTTCGCCCTCCTGAATCAATATCTGGATAAACTCCTGCCTGGCTTCCGGCGGAAATCCCAGATCCAAAGAATTTTTTCCGATCACTTCATTACGAGTATATTGGGTAAGCTCGCAAAATTTTTCATTAACATCGATTATCTGGCCGTTTAAATCCGTCAATGAAATCGGCTGGGGCGATAGATTAAATAGATGCCGGAATTTGACCTCGCTTTCGCGAAGCGCGGACTCTACTTTTTTCTGCTCGGACAGATCCGTGGCCACACTGATAAAACCTATGGCCCGGCCACCTTCATCGCGTTGAAGGGTTGTGGTCATATTTGTAGAAAATTTCGAACCGTCTGTACGTTTGTGACCGATTTCCCCGTTGTGATAGCCATGATGAAAAACCTTCCGGTTAAAAGGAATCACCTCATTAATATACTGCTCATCGGTGTGGAAAATTGAGAGGTTTTTTCCTTTCAGGGTTGAGGGGGAATAGCCGTGCATATCGGCCCAGGCTTGGTTAACGTATTGTATAACACCGTTCAAATCGCAGGCGGCCACACCCTCTCCTAACTGATCGACAATCCGGGTCAGACGAAGCAGGCGGCCTTCGGAGGCTTTCTGAGCGGTAGTATCCCGAAGAATCATCATTAAATAGGAGTGGTTGGATGAAAATATGAGTTTTAGTGTAATTTCAACCCAGAGGGGGGTTCCATGTTTGGTATGTATTATCCATTCAAAAGCCTGAATCTGACCATCTTTCGCCATTTCATGCTTTTTGAAGGCAGCTTCTCGGGTATATGGATAATCACCGGTATAAAGGGCATCGAACTGCAGCTCATAAATCTCATCTGGAGAATAACCAAGCATATTGCATAACGCCGGGTTAAAATATTTGATGGTATTGGAATGGGGGTCATAAAGAAGTATGGGATCACTGATGGAGTCAATGATAGCCTGGCCTTGACTTTCGGACAGGCGGGTTGCCCTGTTTCGCCTTTTTAACCGTTGACGCAAATACGGCCCGTAATAGAACAATACGGCGAGTGAAAATAAGCAGATACCAATTGGGACAAATATTAAAAGTGCATTGATCAAGAAAGATTATCCCGTAAAAAGTCGATTTTGGGATGGCAAAGAAAAAAGTTCAAGCCCCGTTTAAGATCAGGGGGCGTCGCAAATCCCGAGAAATGCAGCGTACTTAGCTGTACGTGAAATTCCGAGGGATGCAGCGCAACACAGATATTGGACTTCTAAGTAACTTCAAGGTATTAGGTATTGGGTATTAGGTATTAGGTTAAAAAAAATCAAAAGCTTAGTGCCTCAGTGCCTTAGTGCCTTAGTGCCTTTAACCTGTCGCAAAAGTTCCTTTCTGCAAAAATGCCGTGCCAACGGAATAAACCGCTTTTTACGAAGCCATCGGCTTTAAATAATTTCGATTTCAGCCGGCGCAATGATTCGAGGATCCTGAGAAGTTGAAAGGGTCGGCAGTTCAAGCTTTGCCGCCCGCCACCCCTTATGCCTTAAAGTTCCCGTAAATGGGGGATCTCCGCTGACATTACCCGTTAACTTGATAGTTGCCCGATCAAAATCTGCGGGGACAGTTACC
>JAGYOX010000109.1 GCA_018399235.1 Desulfobacterales bacterium
AATTTGCGGGCAAGAAAATTCAAAGATGTTTTCAGTGCCGTTAATAATTTGCCCTCAATATAGATATATCCCTCTGAATTGTCAATTGATTCATTTATGTCTCCCCGATTCTTTTTATTAGCTCATTTGCAATATTCGGACTCTCGATACGCATCATACTTTCTTTTGCATTACCGTAACTTAAAAGATTGATGCTGCCATACCAAATGATGTTTTGATCCATTATGGCAAATTTTTGATGGATGTTTGATTTAAAAACAATTCTGATATCATTCTGTTGCAGAAGTTCCAGGGCATTATCCAAAGCTGTCTGGTCCTTTTCCTTGAAATCCGTTTTGGGTCTTGTCACAATGATCACTTTGGCTTTTTTGCCTGATGCGATTTTAAGGTATTGAACCATTTGTAATGTTCTTCTTTTGCGCAAAAAGGGGCTGACAATGATGATTTCCTTTTTGGCATTGGCGCTTAAGCCGATTGTTAAGGCCACAGACTTTAAGGTTGAGTTTGGCTTATAAGTTTTTAGCGTTTCTAAACACTGAAATTACGTAGCATAAAAAATGATAAAAAAGTTCTTATATCTGAAACGTGAAGTCAAATTCTGCCTCTTATATTCACAAAGAGGTTGAATAACAATTTTAATGAATTGATTTGTTTGCGAAGAAAGATGTTGTGAGAATGAATGAAATTGATCCAAAATAGGCACAATTTTGGTCACAATTTTTTAAGGAAAGATTTCTTTCCCCTCTTAATGTCTATATGGATCAAATTATATATTGCGCTTAGTTCGCAAATATGCTAACAGCAATTATGCAAAGAATACTTTTTTATCGTTTTGAAAATGGAAAATGCCCGGTCGAAGATTATCTTGAATCTCTCACCAATAAGCAGGTTGAAAAAGTTTTCTTTGTTCTTGATGTTATTGAGCAGCTTGAAATTATACCCAAGAAATTTTTTAAAAAGCTAAAATCCACTGATGAAATTTGGGAAGTTAGAGTTCAGCATGGAAATAATATTTTTCGTCTTCTTGGTTTTTTTGATGACAACGACTTTGTTATCCTTAACCACGGTTTTACAAAAAAAAGCCAGAAAACCCCTAAAAAAGAAATTAAAATTGCTGAGCAGAGAAAGAAAGACTATTTCCATAGAAGGAGCATAATATGAGTGATCTGCAAAAATATAAAAACAAACGCATGAAGAAAGATCCTGAATTCTGGAAAAATTATGATGAAAGATTTGAAACTTTCAAACTGGGCCTTCTTCTTAAAAAGGCACGGATGGAAGCAGGTTTGACCCAGGAACAGATAGCTCAACAACTTCATACAACGAAATCTGTTATTTCCAGAATGGAAAATCATTCAACAGATATACGATTATCTACACTGGAAAAATTTGCTAGAGCGGTGGGTAAAGACATTCACGTTGCCTTGGTTTAAATCTTTTTTTTTGTCTGTTTCCATCTCACTTCAATTCCCGCCAGTCCGGCAACGCCCTGGCAAACTCCTCCTGAAAAGCCGGACGTCGGATATTGTCCTGTTTGACCTTGGCTGCGAATTTTTTCCAGCGTTCAGTGTCGCCGATGATTTCTATCAACAAACGGCGTACCTTTGCCATCATTTTGGCTTTTCGGGCATATTCCTTCCGTGTGGCGTTGACCGTTAAATTGCCAAGACCGGAAAGATAGTATGTAAGAATTTCTTCTGGGTAGTGTTTTTCAAGTTTTTTGGCGGCCTGGATTTCATCACCGGTATCCCAACCGTTTGTCGGGTATCGATCCTTGGTCAAAATGGCCATGGCCTTGTTGTATTCTTTGCGATACATGTGAATTTTAATCTGTTCATTCCGCCAGGCTTTCTTTATCCGTTCGAGCACATTTGGTTCAAACTGTGCCCACTCATCTGGTGAGCACATCTTTTTGAAAGTCTTGTATTTTGCAAGAGTCAGCCCATCCGTGGTCTGAGCGAATTGAATCGCCAGGTACTTTTCGCGGTCACCCGATTCTTCAGCCCTGTCAGAGACAAACTGGCGCAATTCATCCATCCGTCCTCTCCCTTTGCGTAAGCCTTCTTCAGCTACCTGCAGGGCTTTCTCCTTTTCATCTGCCTCCCAATAAAAAGTTGCCAGATCGTGGTAATCCCCACCATATTCCATATGATTCAAGCGCAACTCGAGGTAGTTGTCCCGGTCCCCGATTCTCCGGTAAATGCGACGGGCGTGGGATATTTTCCAATCGTCCTGCATGTTCTCAAAAGCCTTCGCCAGCCAACGCAGATCAGCATCATTGTAACATGCGGCATAAGCAACATCGTAAAGCATATCGTCCATACCAGCATTGCCGCTTTCTATAAAAGGCAGAATCCTTTCAAGAATTTCGCGCCGATAGTCTGAATCAACCTTTTTGGAATCCAGTCGTGTTCGGATTTCATCTAATAGGCCAGCCACATGATCCTCGATGTCATAATCTCCGCCGCCGTATTCATCCAGTTCATCCAGGTCAGGCAACAGTTCGGACCACAGAGCCAATATAATTTCACCTTCCGATCGGTTTTTGAGGATTTTCGAAACAGAAACACGGGATTTAAGAAAATCGAAGCACTCTCGCCGGACATCAGGCCTTTCCGCTGCAAGCAGTAAAATCAGATCTGTTAGTACCTCGATCGATACAGCTGCAAGTAGCTCAGTCAGGGCATCTCCTTTTTTGCTTTTTTTTGTCATATGTCATTTCTCGTCAGGAAAATTAGTTGAGTTCCTCTAAAAAGGTTGATTTCCAGCAGGTAAAGATATTCATTAATAGCTTTTTTGCTCATTGATCCATCAAGTTAATCAAATATTGAAAAAGTAGTAAATCAAAAAATTAGTAAAAAATTGAAAAAAAGTTCTGATTTTTGAAACGTGATGGCAAATTCTGCCTCTTATATAAATAAAAAGGCAGAATTACAATTTCAATGAATCTGGTCTGATTTCGGAAGGGTGTGTTTGCGAGAATGAATATAATCGGGCCAAAATAGGCACAATTTTAGACACAATTCACATAAAAATTATATAACGCAATAAATTTATAAGATATAAATGGTGGAGGCGGCGGAGTCGAACCCATGCCTTCATCCCCACGAAATGGCCAATTATAGTATAAATAACAAATAATTATGAACACTTAAAAAAGCGCCACTTTCTGCCTTTTGTCATTATACATCATCAAAAATCATTATGAATCACTGTAAAGATCCACAAAAACGTCCACAATTTGATAATCGCAGGAAATCGATTTTTAATGCCGGCTGGCCTGAGAGGGTATATAATTTCAAGCGGAGTTAACTTCCAGATCTTCAATTATTCGTTTTATGGTGTGCTCAAGATTTTTCATATGCTTATCGCAGACAATGAAAATTGTTTCTTCGTTTACATCAAAATAATGTGTTGACATTTTCGAGTTGCTTGATAATTTTACCTATAGATATGAATTAATATAGGTTTTATTATCATGCCATCCGAAAAGATTGCCAGCAAAGGTTCCCGTTTTGACAGGGCGGTTGAGATTTTTAAGGATCACGGGGGTGTGCTGCGCACGGCACAAGCTCTTCGCGCAGGCATTCATCCCGGAACACTTTATGCTTTGCGTGATTCGGGCGTTATAGAAAGGATGAGCCGGGGGCTGTATCGTCTTGCAGACAGCCAGCCGCTGGGCAATCCCGATTTAGTAAGTGTCTCAGTCCGGATTTCTGCAGGAGTTATCTGCCTTATTTCCGCACTGTCTTTTCATGAACTTACCACCCAAATACCCCATGAAGTGCATGTTGCGCTTCCGCACGGAGCGGAGGAGCCTCGTTTGGAATACCCACCGACTAGAACCTATCGGTTCTCGGGGCAGGCGTATACCGAGGGAGTGGAAATCCATGACGTTGATGGTTTTGCAGTGCGCATCTACAGTCCGGAAAAGACACTGGCCGATTGCTTCAAATTCAGAAACAGGGTGGGGTTGGATGCAGCAATTGAAGCGATTCGTTTTTACAAAGAACGCAAACGGGTTGATGTGGAGGCTCTCATGGAGTATGCGGCCATTTGCCGGGTAAGCAGGATTATACGCCCTTATCTGGAGGCGCTTTTTTGAATACGGAAAATCTCAAAAACGTCTCTGCATCGGTGCATCAGCGGCTTCTCAACAAGGCCAGAAAGTCTTCACGACCATTTAATGAGCTTTTGCAGCATTACGCAATTGAGCGGTTTCTTTACAGACTTTCCATGTCTCCTTATGCGGATCAGTTTTTTCTAAAGGGGGCCCTCATGTTTTCTGTATGGGGAGGGCAGTGGACACGGCCCACAATGGATATCGATCTTCTCGGGAAAATTGACAATAGTTTGGAGACGATTGTTGCTGCCGTAAAAGGGGCCTGTGAAGTGGGGGTTGAAGAAGATGGCATGTCTTTTGACCAAGAGACCGTGAATGCTGAAAGAATCGTTGAGGATGCCTTATATGAAGGCGTGCGCGTCCGCATTCAGGGCTTACTCGGCAACGCTCGGATAAATATTCAGGTGGATATTGGATTTGGAGATGAGATTGTGCCAGAACCTTATAGGATCTTGTATCCTGCTTTTCTCGATTTTCCTGCGCCATCATTGAAAGGCTATACGAGGGAGAGTACCATTGCCGAAAAATTCCAGGCCATGGCAAAATTGGGGGTGCTGAACAGTCGCATGAAGGATTTCTATGATATATGGATGCTGTTCAAGTCTTTTGATTTCAGTGGTAAGATACTGGCCCTCGCGATTTTTCAAACATTTTCAAATCGAAATACGCCGATTCATGCCGAATTAGCTATTTTCGATCGTTCTTTTGTTCAGGATAAAAGTAAGAGTCAACAATGGCAGGGCTTTATCAGAAAAGCGAAACTTGTCAATGCACCAGGGGCCTTCGAAGAGGTGGTTGAGGGAGTAAGCGGAAAATCAAGGGACACCATACAAGTTTTATCGATGGGAGGAAAAATTAATATGGTGTCCCCCGATTTTAGCGGTTTAACCGTAAGCCTTCATCCCTGCCCGAAGGGCTCCTTCAATGGTCCCGTCCAATTTATCCGCACCCGGGAAAAAATTTTCCTCTTCGTCGTAGTCGTCTGCACTGTACTTGTATATCGCGAATCCCCAGTCGCTTAAATCGCCGGTATATTCGAGGCGAAAAACCGGGCACGGCCCTATGCCGTCATCGCGGTCCACGTGCACGTAGCAGCCCTGAAAGCGGACATGGTAAGTCTTGCCCGAGCCGCTAATCTCATCCCTGTTAAAATCTTCAACTGCCTGCTCAACTACATTGCGGACGAATGCAGGTATCTCTTTGACATCCATATCCTGTGCAGCACCTTTCTGAATTCCACGGCAACCTTAACCCGACCTCCGGAGCAAGAATGCTATTTTTCTAATACAATCGCGCCCGGGGCGCATTCATCAGCAGCCCTCTTTACGCTTTCTTCATGTTCAGCCGGAACTGTTTCTTCCCTGACAATGCCTATCATCTGATCATCATCGTAATCAAATACTTCGGGACACACCTTGTGGCAATTCCCGTCTCCCATACAAAGATCATAATCGATTCTAACCTTCATCTCATATCCCCCGATAGATTTTCTGTTTTTAAATGTAACTGCCGTATGCAGAACCCCCTATGATTATCCCGGCAGAACGGATGAGCCCATTTCAAGGCGCTCCTGAATCGCTTCTTTTATGGCATCCAGGCCGGCCAGGCCGGAGGCGGCGTTTTCTAGCGCATCGCCGGTCTGCCGGGCAACAGCGCGCTTGATATCGCTTTTGAGTTCAGCCTGGTGCTTTGCCAGGGTTTGCTTTAAACCGGCTTTCAAGGTATCGTCAATGTCTGATGCGATTCGCACATCCGGTTTTCCAATGGTGCCGCCGAGCTCCGCGGACAGGTCAAAGGAGCGGATGTTCTGCAGCGTGTCAGTCAGGCCGCTGATAAGGAGGTTATCCGCTTGATCGGATTTTACCTTGAAACCGGCGGTGTCAAAGACCGCCTGAATATCAGCATCCAGCTCTTCTCCGGCGATCCGTATGCTGCCGTCTGCATTTTCCACCCGGGCGGACTCCAGAAGCACCGCCAGGTCCTGGCGGTCCAGAAGCGTAAAATCCGACAGCGGGTATTGTTTTAAGTTAAACTTTACTAAATCTTCGGGGCTTTTTAGATTAGTCCGATCCAGGTGTCCCTCTGCCTCTATCGTCCCGGCGTCTTTCAGGCCGGAACCTGAAAAGGCGAATACAAGCGGCTGGCCGAGCACCTGCTGATTGGAAGAAAAATCCTGAAACTGCCCGACTGCAGTGCCGCCGCCCACTTCCATGGCCAGGTCCGCTGTTTTTATCCAGTATTCAGGAATCTGTCGGTGCGGGGCAAATTCCACATCAACTCCCTCGCCCCGGCGCCGTTTTTCCTCTTTTTCGCCGCCGCGCATCATCCCGGCGAGATAAGGCGAAAGCCGCTGGTACCAGATAAGGCTTGTTTCCACCCATTGCGCATACCTGGGTCCGAAAACAAGGGCGGACATATTGCTGATGCCCTTGGGCGAGAGCGCATATTTTTCCATAAGTCGTTCTGCGTCCCGGCCCGGTGCATTTTTAAGATCTTTCAGGCGGTTTTGAAACTCAGCCCGGCTCCGGGAGAGATCCTCTCTTGCGCTGCGAAGCACCTCAAGGTCTTTTTTAATATCTTTTCTGATTTCCCGGACCTCGTCCACTTTTCCAATAACGCCCATCACGCCCCCGGACAGCCCGGAATCCTCACGCAGATTTCTAATCCGCGCTTTGTATTCCTTAAAGGTTTCTTTATCCGGAAGCGCATCCAACCGCGCTTTGAAATTTTCTCTTGCAGCGGCAATATCCGTCCTGAGCGCTTCTGCTTCTTCAATGGTCGCCAGCTTTTCGTTTTCCAGGATTTCTTTTGCATTTTTTGCCGCCAAAGACGGAAACTCGCCCAGCTTGGAGCGGAGCCTTTCGCGGATTTCAGCGCCTTTTTCAGAGAGTTTTTTCGTCTCCGGAAGCGCGCCCGAAGTTGTCCGTTCTTTATTAAACGCAAGGCCTGACGCGGACATAGCCTCCACAACAGTTTTACCTTTGATGAGATGACCTGGGTTGAATGTCATCCGAATCCTTTCGGCCACAAGTGCATTTCGCATGGGTTGCTTCGGGTTGGTGACTTGAAGGCCGTTTAATTCAAGACCTAAAGGGAAAAGTGTCAGGTCTGCCGAGGCAAGCTCGACTTCTGCGCCCACCGCCTTTGTGCCAGTGCGTTCCACCATGTATTCTGCCGCATAGTCAACCACAAGGTACCAGACAGCCAAGCATAAGGCGGCAATCACAACAAAGGCAGCGAGTCCGGGCCATCGGATCAAGCGATTCATATGGGTTTCCTCCATCCGGATACGGTGCGGTATGCCGAGTAGATGCGGCTTCCTTTGATCATCTGGACAAAACGCGTTTTCTCCAGCCAGGCCATGAAGTGCTGCCGGTAGCGTCGAATCAGGGCGTTGGACGTAAAATACAGGGGAAGGAAAAGCACCAGGGCCGCAATAAAGCCGCCCATGACCACCGTGTTGTTAAAACGGGTGAGGTGCCAGAATCCGGATTCATAAAGAAAGCGCCAAAAGCCCTCTAGGACGTCCGCAGATAAAACCGCCATGCCCAGCCAGTGAAATAGCGGATAAAGAAGAAAAGCGACTGCGGCAAATACAAGCCAGCCCAGAATAAAGCCGGTAAGATTGACACGCAGGACCAGCACCAGAAAAAGCAGCAGCACGTGCTGCAGGGTAAAAAACGGCATAAAGGCGAAAAACAGGGCCAGGCAGAACGCGGCACTGATCTGGCCGGGGGCGGCTTCCGCGTTTAACACTTTTAAAAGCTTTGCCAGCAGGGTGATCATATCCGGCATCCTTTCCGGTACTGCGGAGAATAGTCAACATCAGATGTTTTTTTATGTCTGCCCAAACAAAAATTATATCCTAAATTGAGCGATTTCCAAGTTTGCCGCAGATACAAGGAAAATGATGTCGAGCTATAGTTGCCTATGCGAGACATCATTTGACGCAGTCGATGCGGTGAAATTGGAAATCCCGGAGGGTTCCAAATTTTAAAGAAAAAAATGTTTCAACTCCTTAAAAAGTATATAAAAATTTACCTTTTTAAAATTTGAAACGCTCAATTTAGATATATATTGAAAATATAACAGGTCGTTCACTGGTTTCAAATAACCGCGCCGCGATCGCCTTAAACAAGGGACACCATACAAATTTTATCGATGGGAGGAAAAATTAATCTGGTGTTTCCGGAGTTACGCTCTGCCCTTCGTGGCCTCTTGATCAACTTGAAAGCTTTTTTTTCCGTCTTACTCTTACTCTAATGTAAGCTGCCACATCGTGATATTCCGGCTACTTACCACTATTTCCCTAAACCGTACGCCAAAGAAGCAGAATTCATTCTTCGGCTGGAATGCCTTGACAACCGCCTTCCTGTCAGGCATCCCGAAATTCCCAAAGAATGGAGATTTAATCATGGTTGAGGATACTTGTTTGCTTATCTAATAGCCCCTCTTTTAGATAAAATTTTGCCTCATTATCGTGCGTATGTTATTAAAAAATTTCTGTATTTTCTGGTAAGTGCCTTCTTGCGCAAAAACCGGAGCCGATCAAATGCTATTCAATACGTACCGCCGCAATTTCCAAGACATCAATCAGGTGTTGCATGTTTATTTTCGGATTAAACCCGGGCAACGCCATACCCATTTAGCTTACCATGTTGATGAAAATAGATGTGGTGCCCTCCGATTTCGTGAAGTTTTGCCCCATTCAAATAATTTTGCAGGCAATAAAGGAACTAATGCTTATTTGCTTTATACAAAATGTGTTCACGTCGACAATAAAATATAGAATTGATCAATGTGATATGAAGCGAAAAAGGCGCATATTACCCTTCAGAAGGGTTATATGCTACCAAAATTGAAGCATATAAATACTTTATACAAGACCCTAAGTGACGTAAAATAAAACGTCACTTAGGCAGTCTAATCTTTGTTATAGGTAAAGAATATGGGAGTACCCCTTGGCTGTACCTGATTTTCAATCACTGATGTTGCCGCTGCTCAAGTTCTCCGCTGATGGCGAAGAGCATACGATGCAGGAAGCCCGTGAGGGTTTGGCGAAAATAATGGGGCTGTCTCAAGAAGATCTCGAGGAAAGGTTGCCAAGCGGTCGGCAATCAACATTCGCAAACCGCGTAGCTTGGGCGAAGGTCTATTTGACCCAAGCCGGAGTCCTAGAGTCGCCCAAGCGAGGAAAATTTCATATTTCTGATCGCGGCCGAAAAATTCTTTCAGAAAACCCAGATCGTATAGACATAAAATTTTTGCAGCGGTTTGAAGAGTTTCAGGCATTTCGGCAGGCAAGCAGCAAAAACCGAACCGAGAAAGTAACCCACACAGGCGACGACGAGACAGCAACTACGACCCCGGAAGAGACATTGGAGCAAGCCTACCAGCAGTTACGGGATGAAACGGCAAACGAGCTGCTTCATCTGGTAAAGGACAATACGCCGGAATTTTTCGAAAAACTGGTTGTTCACCTTATCGTTTCAATGGGCTATGGGGGCTCTGTAAAAGAAGCGGGCAGGGCTACCCGGAAAACAGCGGATGAAGGTATTGATGGCGTCATCAAAGAAGACCGTCTCGGTCTGGAAACCATATACCTTCAGGCAAAGCGTTGGGAAGCAGCGGTTGGCCGACCAGAGATTCAGAAATTTGTTGGAGCTCTTCATGGCCAACGGGCCAAGAAAGGAGTGTTCATCACCACCAGCCGCTTCTCGAAAGAGGCACTGGATTACGTCGGTCAAATTGATCCGAAGGTTGTTCTGATAGATGGCGCAGATCTCGTGCAACTGATGATTGATCATGGTGTGGGAGTCAGTACGGCATCGATATATGAAGTCAAAAAGGTGGATACGGACTTCTTCATTGAAGATTGACCGAGACACCTATAACAAGACGCGCCACGCGGATGGCCTCTTTTCCGCGTTGCTCCAAAAAGGCCACCGGTGCGCTCAGCGTTATGTTTAAGAGAATATTATAGGAACAACCAACGGAAATGAAAGTCTCCGACATTAATTATTACAACGATGATTTTCTGAAATTTTCTGTCATAGCATCATTATGCAGAGATAGCTTAAAAATGTTTCAAGCTGTTTTTCGAATAAAGCAGGTGGATTTAATACGATCCCATCGTGAAAAATTTCTTCAAGCCCCATCTGATTTTAACGAAGATTTATTTCATTTATCCAAAAAAATTTATGAAGAGTTATTAATCGACGACATCAAAATTATTTCTGCGTTCGAAAATTTTTTTAAGGCGCTCCTTTTAGAGTCGGGTTTTATATTTCACGAAACAAAACAAAATAAGTCACCAGTACAAATATTACCTTATCCACAAAACACAGCAGAATTAAAAAAAACCACTTATGGTATTAGCATTCTATTAAGTAGCAAGTTCTGGAAAATATTTAACCTTTCAAACTCAGACAAAATATATATATCTGATATCAGAGACAGAAGAAACGCCATCCATCTACTGACATCTAAGCCCTCTTATTCACCGTTCAGTGTTTTAGATGAAATCGAAATATTAGCGCCATTAATAAGAGACCGAATTTCTATCAAGTATAAAGACTATTGCAAAAAAATAGACGTTAAACACAGCCCTGAATTAATAGATTTTTCTTATTTAAATAATAAAACATAACCAGGCCGCGCAAAGGATCGCCAGGGCAGGCTTTGTGAGTAACCGGGGGAATTGAACACAAACCATCTTTAAGGCAAGTCAGTGGAAACCCTGGATCCTATTGGCGGCCGCCGTTAGGTGCAAGATCATAAAGACTTTTATGGCAAAAAAAAAGACAGTGCTCCAGGATCATCAGAAAATAGGGAGTCGATTTATTCCCCCCATGATGCAGTTTCCGAATTGGGATGAGATTAGCTAGTGCCTGAACGAAAACAATAAAAAGTAAAAATTTTAGCAAGTTATAAAATTAGGTCCATCTGAAGATTTTTTAAAATTCATAGTATTTTTTCAATTTTTAGCTTTGCTTTTTCTTCAATCTTTGCTATAGTATCCTGAAATCATTTGAAAAATTAATTTTGACGGCTTTTGTGATCAAACCGTCGAGTGAGCCAACACCCAAAATCTTCAGGAAAAAATATGCGAAAAATCATCGAGCCGCAAATGAAAATCGGAGAGGAAGCCATTGCTAACATCAAGTTCGATCCCCGCTCAAGAGATGAGATCCCCAAGCTATTGAAAGGCCTTCAGGCCATCTACTGCAACAA
>JAGYOX010000011.1 GCA_018399235.1 Desulfobacterales bacterium
ATCATAAACTTGGATCTCAAAAATTTCAAGCAGTCTCACCTAGTTTGGATGTTTTTTTTAAATCCCGAGCTTTTTAACGAGTTCATCGGTTACTTCTTCCACGCCCGCTTTGCCGTCAAGCTCGATATACTTGATGCCTTCCTGATCGGCGATATCACGGAAATAATAGGCTGCCGCCAGAGTACCGGTCTGGTCGTCGTAATAGATGGAGTGCCGCTTGTCGATGGCCGCCTCATCTTGGTCGTCATCCCGCTTGATCAGTTCGCCGCCGCAGACCCGGCATTTGTCCCCATCCGGCTTAATTGCATCGATAAAGACATTATTTGGATGGTTATTGTCATTGACGCAAAGACGCCTGCCCATGATACGGTTTTTGGCAATCTCTCTATCAAGCTCCATTTCAATGACGATATCCAACTTCATGTTTTCTTTTTTTAATGCCTCATGAAGCTTTATCGCCTGATTCTTATTTCTGGGGAATCCGTCCAGAAGCCAGCCGTTTTTGCAGTCATCTTCTTTAAGCCGGTCAAGAATCATCGGGATGGTGATATCATCCGGAACCAGGTCGCCTTTGTCGATATATGCCTTGGCCTGTTTGCCCAGTTCCGTGCCGCCTTTGATGTTTTCCCTGAAGATGGCGCCGGATTCAATGTGGGGAATGTTGTATTTCTTTTTTAAAATGGCACCTTGCGTCCCTTTGCCGCTGCCGTTCGGACCGAAAAATAAAATGTTCATGTGGATTTCTCCTTTTCTTCAAATAGGTAGTGCCTGAACGAAACCCTGCTTTTTTGTCCGGTCTTTTGTCCGGGCACCAGGTTAATCCCTAAAAATAAACGGATATGAAGTTCCACGAATTAAAAAATAAATAAAATGCTTCTTTTATTAAAAAGTTGGCCTGTTGTCAAGAAAGGTTATTAGACCCAATAAATTTTTTGATCCACTCCAGTGCCTCGGCCCGGTTTTGCAAACCCCCGGCGAGCCGTTCTTCTTCGACGCGGGAAAGCAACTCGGAAAATAGAGATGATGGCGTCAGGCGGAGTTCATTGATTAGGTCGTGGCCGGTAATCAGCGGCGGGGATTTTGATTTTCTCTGAAAATCGAACGCATAAACATGGACCAGTTGCCGGCAGAATTGTTCAAAAGCCGTCGGTGATTGAAAAGTTTTTTTCCCCCGGGCATCGGCAATGGCGTGGATGAGCAGATCAACCGTAAGTGGATGGGATTTTATAAGAAATCGAATAATTGCCCGCCGGGTGAGCTGTTGATTCTGGTGCGCGTTAAATAGGTGGAGGGGTTTTAAATGGTTGCGGATGATAAAATCCGTATAGGTTCGATGATTGTTTGACAGTTTCAACCTTTGGCTGACGGCGCGGGCTATGTCTGCGCCCAAGGCCTCATGGCGGTAAAAATGGATGTTGCCCTCTTCGTCTTGGGTCCGGCATGCGGGTTTTCCGATGTCATGAAGCAAAAGGCAGAGTTTCAGCCTGGCCGGTTCGGGCTTAATGTGTTCCCGGAGCTCCGCCGGTTCTTTAAAAAGGGCATCCGGTCCGGCCAATATCTTTTCAGCACAAGAAAAAGCAGCCATCGTGTGTTTAAATCCGTCAAAATCATGGTGCTTGTTTTGTTGACAGCTTTTTAGCGGCTCAAGTTCGGGAAAAATTTTTGTCAGCAGTCCGACGCTATCCATTTCTTGCAGGTAGGAATCGCATTTGTCGCAAGCCAGCATTTTCATCAGCTCATCCCGGATTCGCTCCCCGGCCACGCCGGCAATTTTATCGGTGTGTTTTCGGATTTCAGTTTTGGTGGCCGGCTCAATTAAGAACTGAAGCGCCGCCCCGAACCGAAATGCACGAAGGAGTCTAAGGGGGTCGGACAGAAAGTTTTCAGGAAGGACCATGCGGATTCGTCGTTCCTGTATATCCTGCCTGCCGTCGAAAATATCGATCAACCTATTTCTACATAGGTCCCAGGCCAAAGCGTTGACAGTGAAATCTCGTCGTTTTAGATCCTTTTGAATGGAACCGCCTTCGAGCGGGGCCACATCAAAACTCAGCTCTCCAGACACGACCCGGTAAACCCTCAAATTGGGTTTCCCAACGGGAATGACCCTGCTGCCGGCGTTTTGAGCAATTCTTTGCGCTAATGGCTCGCATGGGCTTTGTACGGCAACATCATAGTCGGTGGGTTGTTTGCCCATCAGGATATCCCTTACGGTTCCGCCGACAAGGTAGATACCCGGTTCTTTTGGAATTAGTTCAGGTAATATCATAAAAGTCAATTTTGTGTTGATTTAAGTTATATTATTTATTATGAAAGAATCTTTTTTTGTGTTTTTGCTCATAGAGCTCGTTGTTTAGCGGTTTTACTGATATGAGGCCATCGATTAGTTTCGATCCGACCACTGCATCAACCGTGCATAACCCTTTCCACGTATATACCTTGAGATAGGCGATCGTTTCAATGAAAGGTTTATAGTAGGTATGGCTGAGAAAAAAAATCAACCCATTAGATTAGGGGTTACTGGAGGAGCAGGATCCGGAAAAAGTGTCGTCTGTGAAAGACTTGGTTACCATGGTGTCAGTGTAATCCTGGCCGACGAGCTGGCCCGCCGAGCTGTTATTCCGGGCATGCCGGCATATAAAAAAATCATTGAATATTTTGGAACCGAGATTCTTGACGCAGACGGGAATATCAACAGGGCAAGGCTCCGTCAGTTAATTCTTCAGGATCATGAAAAGAAGCGGGCGCTTGAGAACTTTGTGCATCCCGAGGTGTTTCGGTTGATGGCTGAAGACTATCAGGCGGCAGGGGAAAACGGGGCGGAGCTGGTAGCGGTTGAAGTTCCACTTTTGTTTGAGGTCGGCATGGAGGGTTATTTCGATTATATTTTAACCGTCAGTGTTGAGCCTGAAGAGCGCATTAAAAGACTCATGGCAAGGGATCAAATTAGCAGGGAAGATGCTGAATCGTTGATGCGGGCACAGATGCCGGAGGATGAAAAACAAAATAAATCCGATTATGTGCTCGACAACTCAGGAACGCTCGAGGAAACCATTGAATCGGTGGATCGGTTTTATCAAGAGTTTATGGCAGAGTTAAAAAAGACAATCTCGTAAAAAGTCCATTTAGAGATGGCAAAGGAAAAAGTTCAAGCCCCATTTAAGATTAGAGGGCGCGCAAATCCCGAGGAATGCAGCGTACTTATCTGTACGTGAAATTCCGAGGGATGTAGCGCAACACAGATATTGGACTTTTTACGAAGCCATCAAAAAAGCTCTAAAAATGTTGACAATGATATATATGGTGATATAAATTATAGGAAATACCTGCCTATGGTGCGTATCTTATTGCTTCGTATACGATCAGTCAGAGCAGTACTTAGTTCCTTACAAAAGTCATGTACCCAGGTCTCATAATATTAAAAAAATAGAACTGACTTGTACATAAACGAATCTGTCGTTTTATTGGTAATCGGTTTTTACGGTTGAATCGGCGCAAATCTGGGACATAGTGGGCGCCTGAAAATTGACAATCTTGTAAAAAGTCGATTTTAGGATGGCAAAGAAAAAAGTTCAAGATCAAGGCGCGCAAAATCCCGAGGAATGCAGCGTACTTAGCTGTACGTGAAATTCCGAGGGATGCAGCGCAACACAGATATTGGACTTTTTACGAAGCCATCAAAATTAATTAATTTAAAATGATGTCGAGGTAAGCGGTTAATGAATGTTGTTGAATTAAAAAACAAAAAGATTAGTGAACTGACCCGGCTGGCAAAAAAATTTAATATTGATAATGCCGGGGGGATGCGGAAACAGGAGCTGATTTTTTCACTACTGCAGGCTCATATTGAGCAGAACGGGTTTATTTACGGGGAGGGAACCCTGGAAGTACTCCCGGATGGCTTTGGATTTTTGCGCTCACCGGATTGTAACTATCTGCCGGGGCCTGATGATATTTATGTGTCACCATCCCAGATTCGTCGATTCAATCTGCGAACCGGGGACACGGTCTCCGGACAAATCCGGCAGCCCAAGGAGTCGGAACGCTATTTTGCCTTGCTGAAGGTCGAGGCCATCAATTTTGAGGAACCGGAACTGGCCCGGGAAAAAATTCTGTTTGACAATCTGACACCCCTGTTTCCCGTAAAGAAAATGAAGCTTGAAACCGCCCGCGACAATTATACCACCCGGATTATCGATTTGCTTTGCCCGCTCGGATTTGGGCAGCGCGGTCTGATAGTTTCTCCGCCCCGGGCTGGAAAGACGATGATTTTAAAAAGTATCGCCAACAGCGTCATTGCCAGCCACAAGCAAGGTGTCGTCCCCTTCGTTGTATTGATTGATGAGAGGCCTGAGGAGGTCACCGACATGGAACGCTCGGTTAAGGCCGAGGTCGTAAGTTCAACATTTGATGAACCGGCGGAGCGCCATATCCAGGTGGCGGAAATGGTGATTGAAAAGGCCAAGCGGCTGGTAGAACATAAACACAATGTGGTTATTTTATTGGATAGTATCACGCGGTTGGCCAGAGCCTACAATACGGTTATGCCGCCCAGCGGAAAAATTTTATCCGGTGGCGTCGATTCCAATGCATTACATCGGCCAAAGCGGTTCTTCGGGGCGGCCCGGAATGTGGAAGAAGGCGGTAGCCTGACGATTATTGCGACAGCCCTCGTGGATACCGGCAGCCGGATGGATGAGGTGATTTTCGAGGAGTTCAAGGGAACCGGTAATATGGAGCTGCAGCTGGATCGGCGGCTTGCGGACAGGCGCATGTATCCGGCCATTGATATTAATAAATCAGGCACTCGGAAGGAAGAACTGCTGTTAGACCAGGAAACATTAAATCGCGTTTGGATTTTAAGAAAACTTCTTTCCACTTTAAATCCTGTTGACACTCTGGAATTTTTGCTTGATAAAATGCAAGGCGCAAAAAATAATAAGGAATTTCTGGATTCCATGAATTCATAAGAGATAGAGAGGGGATGCCAAAATGAAAAAAGATATACATCCGGAATATAAGCAGACAACGATCAGATGCGCATGCGGGAATGAAACGGAGATTGGCTCCACAAAGGAGAATATTTCTGTGGAAATCTGTTCAAAATGCCATCCATTTTATACCGGCAAGCAGAAACTGGTCGACTCAGCGGGTCGGATTGAACGATTCCGGCGGAAATACGGCAACTATCAGGACCAGAAAAAGAAAGAGTAACCGCCGTAAAAAATATCCATCCGGGAAATTTAAGCCTGGCCCAGCTGGAAGCAGGACAGGCTATTTTTTTATTGGAACGGTTGACCTATGTTGGAGCAACTGGAAAGTATCGAAGAGCGCTATCAAGAGCTCGAAAAATTGTTAAGTGATCCGGAGGTTGTTCAGGATCGGGAGCTCTATCCGCAATATGTTCGCGAGCACAGTGACCTGGGTAAAATTGTTTCCACCTATAGGGAATACAAACAGGCTCTTGAAGAGCTGGAGGAAAGCAGGGAGCTGCTCTCAGATAAGGATCCGGAAATAAAGGAACTCGCCAGAAGCGAAGTGGAGAATCTTACCGAACGATCCGAGCAGCTTGAGGAGGAGCTTAAAGATTTATTGACGCCTAAAGATCCGAATGATGGGAAAAACATACTTCTTGAAATCCGCGCGGGAACCGGCGGTGAGGAAGCCGCCCTGTTCGCCGGCGATCTTTTTAGGATGTATAGCCGGTATGCGGAATCAAAAGGCTGGAGAATCGAGCTCATGACCGAACACTACGGGGATGCCGGCGGAATTAAGGAAATCGTTGTTCTGGTAAAGGGAAAAAACGTATACAGCCATTTAAAATATGAAAGCGGCACTCACCGGGTACAAAGGGTCCCTGTAACCGAGGCCCAGGGACGGATTCATACATCCGCAGTAACCGTTGCGGTTCTCCCGGAAGTAGAAGATGTCGAGGTAAGTATTGATCAAAATGATATCAAGATGGATGTTTATCGGTCCACCGGTCCTGGCGGACAGTCGGTCAATACTACGGATTCGGCCGTTCGGTTGACCCATTTGCCCACCGGTCTCGTGGTGACCTGTCAGGATGAGAAATCCCAGCATAAAAACCGGGCAAAGGCGATGAAAGTGCTCCGGGCCCGCCTATACGACTTGGAGATGCGGCAGCAGCAGGCGGAAATTTCCGAACAGCGAAAAAATCAGGTGGGTTCAGGGGACCGCAGCGAGCGCATTCGGACCTACAATTTTCCACAGGGACGGGTGACCGACCACCGCATCGGGCTGACACTTTATAAGCTTGACCAGGTCCTCCAGGGCGAGTTGCTTGATGCGATCATTGATGAGCTGGCCGCCTATTTTCGAGCTCAGGCAATCCAGAATGCAGAAGCCGTTTGATTCCCCATGGACAATTCTTGATCTGATCCAGTGGACCACCACTTATTTTAAATCCCACCAAATCGACAGTCCAAGATTAACCGTTGAGCTATTGCTTGCCCATGTGCTGGGCATTGACCGAATCGAATTGTACATGCGGTTTGATCAGCCGTTATCATCGGAGGAGCTGGCTCGATTCAAGGGGTTGATCAAACGTCGGCTGAAACGGGAACCGGTAGCCTATATTCTCGGCCGAAAAGACTTCTGGGATATGACGTTTGAGGTGGATAAGAATGTTCTCATACCGAGGCCGGAAACCGAATTTTTGGTCGAAGCGGCCCTTCAATGGATCCCCGAAAGGGCAGATGAACGCCGGATGCGGATTATAGAGCTCGGCACGGGCTCCGGCGCGATTATTATAAGTCTTGCCGCTGAGCGGCCGGGGCACATTTTTTATGCTTCGGATTCGAATGTTGGTGCTTTGGCTGTTGCCAGTCGAAATGCCGCCGATAATCAACTGGCGGGCAAGGTTCGGTTTTTTGCCGGCAGCTGGTTTGCTCCGATTCAACCGGCCATCGAATTTGATCTGATTATATCAAACCCCCCGTACATTCCGGTTGACGAGATTCCCGGCCTTGCCCCGGAGATCAATCGGTATGAGCCGCAGGCGGCCCTGAATGGCGGCAATGAAGGCTTTTCCGCCATCAACTATATTATCCAAAACGCACCCCCATATCTGGGCCGGGGCGGCGGTTTATTGCTGGAAATCGGCAACGGGCAACGGGAAACGGCCGAAGCGTTGATCAAGCATACGGCGGGGATCGACTTCATGAATGTTATCAAGGATTACGCCGGATGTGATCGAGTGATAACGGCTGTCCGGAATCCCTGATGCGCTTATAAAAGTCGATTTTTTTATTGCCCTAAAATATTTTTTTTGTTACTCAAAATAAATTTATCAACTGCCAATACACACGTCTTGGGACCGGCTGGGTTCGGTGCCTTGTTTAGTACCTGAACGGTTTTCTTTCAGGTACTGTTTAAGGTGACCGGCCGGGAGGATTAAGGCGGAGGTAAAACCAAACCAAAGGAGATTTTTATGAACTACGTAACCATGAAAGAACTACTTGAGGCCGGGGTTCACTTCGGCCATCAGACCCGGCGGTGGAACCCGAAGATGAAGAAATACATTTTCGGCGCCCGTAACGGCATCTACATTGTCGATCTTCAGCAAACGGTGAAGAAGTTTAAAATCGCATGTGATTTTGTTGCGGATACCGTAGCAGAAGGAAGCTCCGTACTATTTGTGGGTACCAAAAAGCAGGCCAGGGAAACCATTTATGAGGAAGCCAACCGCTGTGAAATGTTTTATGTGCATAACCGCTGGTTAGGCGGTATGTTGACCAATTTTCAGACAGTTAAAAACAGCATTGATCGGCTTAACTATCTCAATAATATCGAAAACGACGGTTCCATTAGTCTTTATCCCAAAAAAGAGCAGCTCTATCTTCAAAAGGAACGGAAAAAGCTGGACGCAAATCTGGGGGGAATCCGCAACATGAAATCTCTGCCGGGCGCTATTTTTATTGTGGACCCGAAAAAAGAGTCAATAGCTGTTCATGAAGGCCGGCGGCTGGGGATTCCGATCGTTGCCATTGTTGATACCAATTGTGATCCGGACCTGATAGATTATGTCGTGCCCGGCAACGATGACGCCATCCGGGCCATTAATCTGTTGACCTCTCGGATCGCCGACGCATGTATTGAAGGCGTCCATCGCCGGGAGGATCGCCAGCAGGCCGAAGCTGATAAGGGTGAGGAGGCCGTGGAAGAGGTTGCAACGGTTGCAGCGGCTGGTGGCCAAAAAGAGCGCCGAATCATCTCGGATGGTACAGAAGGACCGGTAGTGGAAGTGATCCGTAAAGGCAAATCGAATCCGGAGGACCAGGGGGAATCAGAGGAAAAATCAGAGGAAGGACCCGAGGAAAAACCTGAAGACGAGGGAACGGAATAAGAAGGTAACGGGGTTAACGGTAAACTAATATTTGACAATTATAGTATATGCGCCTTTTAGCAGGTGCTTTTCGAAAGTGTTTATCCAGAAAATAGCCATTTACAGATAAACACGAGACAGGAGAATAAGTTATGGCCACAATTAGTGCGGATTTGGTAAAACAGCTTCGGGAGCGCTCCGGGGCGGGTATTATGGATTGCAAGGAGGCGCTCACGGAGTGCGACGCCGATCTGGACAAAGCGGCGGATTATTTGCGGAAAAAGGGATTGGCTACGGCCAAGAAGCGCGCGGATCGGGTCGCTTCTGAAGGAGTCGTTCAGTCCTATATACATATGGGGGGCAAAATCGGCGTCCTCGTCGAGGTCAACTGTGAAACCGATTTTGTAGCAAAGACAGACGATTTCAAAGAGTTTGCCAAGAATATCGCCATGCATATCGCTGCCTCCAGCCCGCTGGGAATTGTCCCGGAAGATGTACCGGAACAAGAGGCCGAGAAAGAAAGAGAGATATACCGTCAGCAGGCCCAGGAAATGGGCAAACCGGAAAATATGATTGAAAAAATCGTAGAAGGCAAGATGAACAAGTTCTACAAAGAGAATTGCCTGATGAACCAGCTGTATGTTCGCAATACCGATCTGACGATATCTGATTATCTGAATGAAATGATTGCTAAAACCGGGGAGAAAATTACCATCAACCGGTTTTCCAGGTTTCAGATTGGCGGGTAAAAAGCTGTGGAAAGATCCCTCTATAAACGGGTGCTTTTAAAATTGAGCGGTGAGGCGTTAATGGGCGATCAGCTTTATGGGATCAGCCCGGAAATGCTTCAGTATATGGCCGACGAGGTAAAGTCGGCACACGATATTGGTACACAAATTGCGATCGTTGTGGGCGGCGGAAACATTTTCCGCGGAATGGCTGCGGCTTCCCAGGGAATGGACCGGGCGTCCGGAGACTATTTAGGCATGCTGGCCACGGTGATGAACAGCCTGGCGCTTCAGGATGCGCTGGAGCGGGTGGGGCTGCCCACACGGGTTCAATCAGCCATATCCATGCATCAGATGGCAGAACCCTATATCCGGCGACGCGCCATCCGGCATCTGGAAAAGGGGCGGGTAGTTATTTTTGCCGCCGGCACCGGCAATCCATATTTTACGACAGATACGGCATCCGTGCTGCGGGCCGAAGAGATACACGCCGACGTCTTGTTAAAGGCAACCAAAGTTGATGGCGTGTATGATTCAGACCCGGTCGGGAATAAGGAAGCTGTATTTATTGAAGAAATTAACTATATGGATGTTCTCAACCGGCGCCTGAAGGTGATGGACACCACCGCGATTTCTTTGGCCATGAACAACCATTTGCTCCTGATTGTTTTTAATCTTAAGGTTAAGGGCAATATTTCGCGGGTGATCACCGGTGCGAGGATTGGTACCAGGATATATGAACCCGAGGTCGAGGAGTAGGGTTGGGTATTAGGTATTACGAAGCCATCAAAGATGGAGTAGAAGCGATATGATTGCTGCGGTCAAGGACGAAGCCAGTGAAAAAATGGGGAAGTCGATCAATTCAATGAAAAGTGAATTGAAAAAGATCCGTACGGGCAGAGCCTCACTTAGCCTGCTTGATGATATCAAAGTTGAGTATTACGGCACCCTGACACCATTGAATCAGCTCGCGACCCTGTCCGTGCCGGAAAGCCGTTTGATAACCATTCAGCCGTGGGATGTTTCCTCTATCAACAGCGTTGAAAAGGCGATTCTAAAATCCAATCTCGGATTGACCCCTTCTAATGACGGCAAGATCATACGGATTACGATTCCCCCGCTCACCGAAGACAGACGCAAGGAAATTGTCAAGCAGGTCAATAAGATGTGTGAGGACTACCGGGTGGCGATAAGAAATATCCGCCGGGATGCGAACGATATGCTAAAGCAGCTCAAAAAGGACGGCGACGCATCTGAGGACGAAGTATTCAAAGCCCAGGAAGATGTCCAGAAATTGACTGACGACCATATAAAAAAGATCGACGATATTTTTAAAGAGAAAGAGAAAGAGATCCTTGAGCTCTAATTTGGCAAAAAACGGTCTGGAGCCTGCAAAACTGCCCTCCCATATCGCCATTATCATGGATGGCAACGGCAGGTGGGCTCAAAAGCGTTTTTTAAACCGGATTAAGGGCCATGAAAAAGGGGCGGACACGGTACGAATGGTGGTCCGGACATGCCGGGAAATCGGTATCCAGTTCCTTACCCTTTATGCATTTTCCACCGAAAACTGGGAGCGGCCCAAAGCAGAAATCTCAGCGCTAATGACGCTGCTGAAAAAGTTTCTGGCCGGTGAAAAACAGGAGTTGTTGGAAAACAACATCCGGCTAAATACCATTGGCCAAACCGAGCGACTGTCGGCGGAGGTGCAGCAGGCGCTTAACGATGTCATGACGGCGACCGCTTCAAATAACGGGATGTGGCTGACTCTGGCGTTAAGCTATGGCGGCCGGGCGGAAATCGTCGAAGCTGTCAAAAAAATTGCCGTTCAGGTAAAGAACAAGGATATTGACGTCGCATCGATCGCCCCTGAGCTTATCACTCATCATCTTTATACGGCGGATATGCCTGATCCCGAGCTTTTGATACGCACCAGCGGCGAATTCCGCATTAGCAACTTTCTTCTCTGGCAGATTGCCTATTCAGAAATTCATGTTACCCCGACCCTTTGGCCGGATATGACGCGTGATGAACTGATAGGGATCCTTAAGGACTATCAGCAGCGTGAACGACGGTTTGGCCGGGTGACGCAGCCATAACAGTTAAAGCTGGGGCGTTTTCAGGGAAATGGCCCACTTTCGCAATCCTATGACAATTAAGGGTTTCAGGTGTCAGGAAGGGACTGAAACCTGAACACTGAAACCTGAAATCGCCGGTCTGGCAATTATTTTTTGCTTATCGGGAAAAAAAGAGTAAACCTATCTTCGGGTTAAGGTCCATATGCATCTGAAGCGTTGGCTCACCAGCATTGTCGCCATTCCCATTCTGGCCGTATTTCTTTACAAAGCCCCTGTTAGCCTGTTTACCGGCTTCATCGGCGTGCTTGCCGTTATTGCGCTGTGGGAATTTTATCGAATTGTGTACAAACATATCAAACCCGCCGTGGGTTTCATCATCCCTTTGTGGGGAGTATTCATCGGTCTGCTTCTGCTGTTTATGGTATATGCTTCCGCCTGGCGTGTCATTCCGGATTTAATTATAGTTAATACGCTGGCGACGGCTTTTTTCTCTATTCCCCGATTCAAAATCCATACCGGTGTGGTTGATGTGGTGTCAAAAGAGATACAGGGCCTGGTTTATATCCCGCTTGCGCTATCTACGCTGATTCTGTTAAGGATGGAACCGGATGGGGTTAAATGGATTTTCTTTCTGCTTTTTATTGTTTTTGCAGGTGATGTCGGGGCGTTTTATGTCGGCCGGTTCTTCGGCCGCCGCAAACTGAGTCCTGCCATCAGCCCCGGCAAAACGATAGAAGGCGCTGTCGGCGGTATTTTGACCAATATTATCGTCGGTTATGCCTTCATGATAATTTTTCTGCCCCATCTATCCCTCATGGGCAGCCTGTTTTTTTTCATCGCTGTAGGTGTTGCCGGTCAAGCCGGCGATCTATTTGAATCCGAATTTAAACGGGTTCAGCAAATCAAGGATTCCGGGTCGATTCTGCCGGGCCACGGCGGTCTTCTTGACCGGATCGATGCCCTGCTATTCGCCGCACCAACGGCGTATTTGTTTAAAATTTATATCTTAGGTATTGGGTCTTAGGTATTGGGTATTGGGTATTGGGTATAGTCATAGGGGGCATTGGCAGCAAAACCCTAAACCCTAAAAAAAAGAACTTATGAAAAATATTTCCATATTAGGCGCAACCGGCTCCATCGGCCGGAATACGCTGGCCATCGTTGCGATGTTCCCGGAGCGCTTTGCCGTTAAAGCTTTAACCGCCAAGGAAAACATTGAACTTTTGGCGGACCAAATCGAGCAGTTTGCTCCGGAACTCGCTGTTGTATATGATGACGCCAGCGCCAAAAAGCTGAAAACGATTCTCCCCTCAGGCGTTGGGACAGAGATCATGAGCGGGGAGAACGGGTATGAATCCGCCGCCACGTTAAATGGCGTTGATGTCGTAGTATCTGCCATGGTGGGCGGCGCCGGTCTCCTTCCCACCCTGGCAGCGATCCAGGCCGGAAAAGATGTCGCCCTGGCAAACAAGGAGACGCTGGTGATGGCCGGTGAGCTAGTCATGCGCGAGGCGGCCCGGTCCGACATGGAGATCCGTCCGGTGGATTCCGAGCACAGCGCTATTTTTCAGTGCATATGCGGCAGCCGCCGGGAGGATCTAAGAAAAGTTATTCTTACGGCATCCGGCGGTCCATTCCGGAATCTACCCAGGGAGCGGTTTCCTTTGATTACTCCCAGAGATGCATTGGCCCATCCGACTTGGGAGATGGGCACCAAAATCAGTATTGACTCGGCAACCCTTATGAACAAAGGCTTTGAAGTAATCGAAGCCGCTCATCTTTTTGACGTCGCCTACCATTCTATCGAGGTGGTGATTCATCCCCAAAGTATTGTCCATTCAATGGTTTCCTACAGGGACGGGTCGGTTATTGCCCAGATGGGCATACCGGATATGAAAGGCGCCATCGCCTATGCCCTCTCAGGTCCGGAGCGGCTTCAGATTCAAATCCCGTCGCCGGATTTTACAACCCTCGGCGCCCTGACATTTGAGGCCCCGGATATGGATAGCTTCCCCTGTCTGGAATTGGCTTATAGCGCCTGTGAGGCCGGCGGTACCGTCCCGGCAGTTTTGAATGCCGCCAACGAAATTGCGGTGGATGCTTTTCTTCGGGAACAGATCGGATTCCTCCAGATTCCGCAGGTCATTGAGTCGGTTATGGAAGGGCATGAGCAGGTGTCAGAGCCGAATATAGAGGATATCCTGCAGGCGGATCAATGGGCCCGGAGATCGGCCGGTCAATGGGTGGAAAGACACGGCGGAGGACTTGGCATATGAGCATGGTCATCGGGATTGTTGTTGTTTTAGGCGTTCTGATCTTTTTTCACGAACTGGGGCATTTTCTGTGCGCCAAGGCCTTCGGGGTGGGGGTGGAGAAATTTTCGCTGGGCTTTGGCCCAAAGTTTGTCAGTAAAACCGTCGGCCGCACGGAATACTGCATTTCAGCCATTCCGCTGGGCGGGTTTGTTAAAATGGTGGGGGAGCAGCCGGATGAGGAGATTGATCCGCAGGATGTGGCGCTGTCATTTACCCACAAACCGGTTGGTCAACGGATGCTGATTGTTGCAGCCGGGCCGTTGTTTAATTTTTTTCTGGCCATACTGATTTTCTTTTTTGTTTTCGGGATCTCCGGCCTCATGGTGCTTCAACCCGTCATCGGCGAGGTTAAGACGGATTCTCCGGCTCAAACGGCCGGGATACAGCCGGGAGACCGAATCGTCCGTATCGGGGACGAACCCATTGAAAATTGGTCGGAGATGGCCTCGGTCATCAGCGGAAGCAGCGGAAGGGCTTTGAAAGTTTTGGCTCAGAGAGGCTCTGATCGAATTGACATGCGGATTGTTCCTGAGAAACAGAGCCTGGAAAATATTTTTGGTGAAGCGCAGACCCGATATGTCATCGGCATCACGGCGGCGGGCGAGACGACGACCAGGCGGCTCGGTCCGGTTGATGCGTTCAAGGAAAGTATGCTGCGCACCTATTTAATTACCAAGCTGACGATTGTCAGTGTGGTAAAGCTTGTCCAGGGGACAATTTCCGTAAAAACCCTTGGCGGGCCGATCATGATCGCACAGATGGCAGGCGAACAGGCGGAACAAGGGGCAGTCAATCTGCTGTTTTTTATCGCCCTGGTAAGCATCAACCTGGGGATCCTAAATCTGCTGCCTATCCCGGTGCTTGACGGGGGGCATCTCATGTTTTTTTCCATAGAGGCGGCAACCGGTAAGCCAGTGAGCCTGAAGGCCCGCGAAAATGCCCAGAAGGTGGGGATTATTTTGCTGATGATGCTCATGGTATTTGTTTTTTACAATGATATCATGCGGATTGTATCGGGGTGAGCGAGGGTATAGGGTATAAGGTATAGGGTATAGGGTATAAGGTATAAGGTATAAGGTATAGGGTATAAGGTGTAGGGTATAGGGTGTAGGGTATAGGGTGTAGGTAATTGACTGGAGTAATGCTATCATAATGGCGCATCGGCTGGAAATTACGTTAAAACCGGAGCTGTTTGATGCCGAGGGGGAAGGCATCTGCAAAAAGGCGGCCGCCTATTTCAACCTGCCGGTGGAAGGCGTACGAACGGTTCAGGTGCTGACCATTGATACGGACCTGTCTCCCGGCCAGCCGGAGATTGTTCGAACAGAAATTTTCACCAATCCGGTGACCCAGATCTCTTCGTATGATCCGCTGCCCCTCGAATTTGACTGGTGCGTGTGGGTGGGCTATCGGCCCGGCGTGCGGGATAACCCCGGCAGCACTGCGGTTGAAGCCATCCAGGATGTGCTTGAGATTCAATTTCCAGAAGACGCGGATGTGTATACCTCCCGTCGATACTGTATTACAGGACCTGAACTTGCACGGGCGGATGTGGAACTGATCGCCCAAGAGCTTTTGTCAAACGATATTATCCAGCAGGTCCGGGTATTTTCCAAATCCGAATGGGACCCGAAAGCAGGCATTGGGTTGATTATCCCCAGGGTCCATCTAAATCACACGCCTACCGTGACAACCATTCCCATTGATTCCGATGAGACCCTGAAGAGAATCAGCGACGAGCGGAACCTGGCCCTGAATGTTAATGATATCCCGGTAATCCGCAGCTATTTCATGGAACCGGCGGTCCGGGCGGACAGAAAGCAAATAGGGCTTTCGGATCCAACGGATGTGGAGCTTGAATACATCTCCCAGGCCCGGAGTGATCATTGTAATCACAATACCTTCCAGGGGCTTTTTCGGTATACGGATCTGGACACCGGGCAAAACGATGTTGTAGACAATCTTTTTGATACGTTTATCAAACAGCCCACATTATCCTTAAAGAAAAAAAAGGACTGGGTCGTCTCGGTTCTCTGGGACAATGCCGGGGTGGGCCGCTTTGATGATACCCATTATTACGTGATCACCGGGGAGACCCACAATTCGCCATCCAACATGGAGGCCTACGGCGGCGCCATTACCGGCATCGTTGGGGTATACCGCGATCCCTTGGGGACCGGGCTGGGCTCAAGGCTTGTGATGGGAAGCTACGGGTTTTGCGTTGGTCCCCGGGATTACAAAGGCGATCTAAAGCCCCGTCTTCATCCTAGACGGCTTTTGGACGGCATCATTGAAGGGGTTCGCGACGGCGGAAATAAAAGCGGGATTCCGACCACATTCGGCCAGGTGATTTTTGATGACGGCTACATGGGAAAATGCCTTGTTTATGTCACGGCCGTGGGCATCATGCCGGCGAAAGTTGTCGAAAAGCCGGCTGAACTTAAAACCACGAACCCGGGTGACCGGGTGATTATGTGCGGCGGCCGGGTGGGAAAAGACGGCATCCACGGCGTAACCGCCTCCTCCGAGACTTTTTCCGAGCATACGCCGGCAGGCCATGTGCAGATCGGCGACCCTTATACCCAGAAAAAAATGCATGATTTTCTGCTGGAAGCCCGGGATGCGGGCTTGATTCAGTTTATCACGGACAACGGCGGCGGCGGGCTCTCATCCTCTGTCGGTGAATCAGCCCGTTATTCCAATGGCTGTGAAGTGTGGATAGATCGGGTACCCCTTAAATACAGCGGTCTGGACCAATGGGAAATCTGGGTCTCCGAATCCCAGGAACGGATGACGGTGGCCGTAAAAGCCGAGGATGTAGACCGGTTCATGGCACTATCCGAAAAACATGCGGTGGAGAGTACGGTCATTGGTAAGTATACGGATTCCGGCAAGCTGCACCTTACCTATGATGGCCACACCTGCGCCTATGTAAACATGGATCTGTTGCAATCCGGTTTTCCCCAGTGGGAGTTTGACGCTGAGTGGCGGTCTCCCGAACATCGAGGGCTACACGAACCCGTGCTTGACGAACCGTCCGATTATAGACGTCTGTTATGCGACCTGTTGTCCAGACCAAATATAGCGTCCAAGGAATGGATTATCCGGCAGTATGACCATGAAGTCCAAGGCGGCAGCGTCATTAAGCCATTGGTGGGGCCTGAGCGGGATATGAACAGCGATGCAACGGTTTTGCGGCCGGTGCTTTCGGAAAAGCGCGGGGTGGTATTTGCCCAGGCCATGCTGCCCATGTATTCGGCCATTGATGCCTGGCATATGACCAGTTGTACCATTGACGAGGCTGTGCGGCGCATGATTGCCGTGGGCGGTGATCCTGACCATATCGGCGGGGTGGACAATTTTTGCTGGCCGAGCATTCAGTATGATCCCAAGAAAAATCCGGACGGCAAATTCAAGGCCGCCCAACTGGTCCGGTCCTGCCGGGCGCTTGCCGATACCTGCTTAGCCTATGAAATTCCCCTGCTTTCCGGAAAGGACTCCATGTACGTAGACGGCCAACTTCCGGGGCGGTATGGGGAGACCCACAAGGTTTCTGCGCTGGAATCCCTACAGTTTTCAACCATCGGCGTGATCCCCGATATTGAACAAACGGTTACCATGGATGTGAAGATGCCGGGGGATCTCGTCTATTTTTTGGGCAGGACCCGGAATGAACTCGGTGCGTCTGAATATTATGAGCACTTCGGATATACCGGCAGCAACGTCCCCACAGTCAGGCACGAGGCGTTCATAAAGACTTACCGGGCCCTTTATCAGGCAATCGGCCGGGGGGTGGTCGCTTCGGCGCACGGTATCTACCGGGGCGGCCTGGCTGTTCACCTGGCCATGATCGCCATGGGCGGCAACCTTGGGTTGGCTGTTGACATTGCCAAGGTACCGGCTGAATCCCTTCGGACGGATCACCTGCTGTTTTCCGAAACCCCGGGCCGGTTCCTCGTCACCGTGGCACCTGAGAATGGTATGGATTTTGAGTCGTTGTTTGATCCGGAGCAATGCGCCTGCATCGGTAAAGTGACGGATACGGCGGTTTTGGATGTTTGTCGGGGCTTGAAACCATTTATTTCCGTACCCGTACCCGACCTTAAATCCGCATGGAAGAAACCGTTCGGAGGGTTGGTATGAGTAATGGAATAAACGCCTTGGTTCTTTGCGGATACGGTTTGAACTGCGACATTGAAACCGCCCATGCGCTGGAGCTAGCCGGTGCGAATGCCAGGCGGGTCCATATCAACTCCGTGATTGACGGGTCAGTAAATTTGGCCGATTTTCAGCTGATGGCTTTCGTGGGTGGATTTTCCTGGGGAGACGACCACGGGGCCGGCGTCATTCAGGCGGTTCGCATGAAAAAAAATGCAGGCGACAAGATCCTTAAATTCGTTGCGGATGGGAACCTGGTAATGGGTATCTGCAACGGGTTTCAGACCATCGTCAACCTGGGCCTGCTGCCCGGCTTTGACGGCAATTACCAGGACCGCTCGGTGGCCCTCACTTTCAACGACTGCGGCAACTTTCGGGACGATTGGGTGCATTTGCAGATAAATGAAGAAACCCCCTGTGTATTTACAAGAGGGGTTTCCCGCATTGAACTGCCGATACGGCACGGAGAGGGAAAATTCGTGGCAGCGGATTCCGTGTTAAGCCGTCTGATCCGTGAAAACCAAGTGGTGTGCCGCTATGCCCGCGCAGACGGCAGTCCGGCGGACGGTGGATTCCCCGATAATCCCAACGGTTCCATGCATGATATTGCCGGCATTTGCGATCCCACCGGCCGGATTTTCGGCCTTATGCCGCACCCGGAAGCCTTCAACCATCCTACCAACCATCCAGATTGGCCGCAAACTAAGGAGCGGACAGGCCGTGGGGAAGCCACTGCGCCGGGTTTTCCGGTTACCGGTATTCGTATGTTTGAGAATGCCCTTAATTACTTTCAGTAATTTATCCTCTAAAGCGCAGGAATCCAGCTAATAGGCGAGAAGCGTCGCCAGCAGCCCGGAAATCACGATTCCGTCAAATGTTCCCGCCCCGCCGATACTTGCAACACTGGTATTGATCGTTTTGATTTCGTTTAAATGCAAAAGGTCGGCACCGATGAGGGGGCCTAGAACCCCTGCGCAAAATGCTATTATGGGTGCCATCTCCTGGTGGAAAAGGATCCCGCAGAGTGCGGCCAAAAGGCCTGGAAGAAGGGTTGGCATAGCAATTCCTACTTTCGGAATGGGCCGAGCCATATGGTAGCAGGCGGCGGCATTAATGGCCACGGCGATTAATGTTAGCATAAGGTCTGAAATGCCTAAAAGGCTGATGCGAATAAACTCATAGGCCACAATGATCACCGGAACCACACACCCCCCGAAGTTAACCGCAATGACCGTATAGGGGGTTCGGCGCACGCGGTCCGGAAACATCCGTTCAAAACCGAACATACCGAAGGCATGGGATTCAAGGATTTCTGTTCTAGGGATTTGTTTGACCGGAATGTTGATCATTCCCCCAAGAAAAATTCCAAGTGCCGCGCATATCGAAACCCCCGGGCTTAAACCCAACCGGCCCAGTGCTGTAAGCATGATATCTGCAAGAAATATGGGCAGAAGAATCAGCAGGCTGAAAAAAGCGGCAAGGGGCAGGCATCCGTATGGCATGAAATCGCTCCCAAAATTGTGGTTATGGTATTAGATGATATCCTTTTTTTTTTGCATATTATGCCGAAGGGCTGCAACCAAAATCATCAACCGGCGTTTCCGGATGGAAAGCCTATCCAGCCTTTTAAGTAACTTCAAGGTATTAGGTATTAGGTATAAGGTACAAGGTGAAAGGTACAAGGTACAAGGTACAAGGTACAAGGTGCAAGGTGCAAGGTACAAGGTTAAATTCCAAATTACAATATCCAAAAGACAAACAAATTCCAAAAATCGAATCCCAATTTTTAAAACAACCCCTCTTTTGTCGAATGCCCCGCTGTTTTGAATTTTGGTCATTGGAATTTGGGTATTGTTTGTTTTTTGAGATTTGAGATTTGAAATTTCGATTCTCCCTCAGCCTTCCAGCGGACGCGTTTTGCTACGTCATCCGCTTCTGCAAATGGCGGGCTAAAGCCCGTTGCTACATTGTATTTACAATAGAAGTCACTTATAGGCCCGGAGAGAACATCCACAATGGGGGACCGGCCTCAGCGTTAAAGAGGAATTTTCTGTTGTTGATCCGGTCATTTATAGATTATATGTTAACTATACTTGTTTGTGTCCTTGCGGACCGACATTTTGCCATTATTGATTGAGTATACTAAAAAAAAAGGAATACTGACGTATGTGTCTTTCAGGGCAGCGAATATGTGGAAAAACCAGGGATGAGTTTCTCGAGGCGATCCAATCTTTTCATGGATTCCCGGCGCCCGGTCTTGTGCTTGGGGCTTTTATGGTGGATCTTGCCAAATCATTGATCGGAGAGGACGTGGAGGCGGACGCCATCGTTGAGACCCGGCATTGTTTGCCGGATGCGGTGCAGATATTTACACCATGCACCATCGGCAACGGGTGGATGAAGATAATGGACTGGGACAAATTTGCTCTGACCCTATATGACCGCCATACACTTGAGGGGTATCGGGTCTGGTTTGATCTTGAAAAGACGAAGGCCTTCCCGGATCTTTACAATTGGTATATGCGTCTGGTACACAAAAAGGACCTGCCGATTTCCGTTCTTCTGGAGGTCTTGTTTGAGGCCGGGCATTCGGTTCTCTCATATCGGCCGGTAAAGGTGACTGGTTATTATCAGCGGGAGAAAAAAAAGACCATCAATATTTGCCCCGGATGCGGTGAAGCCTATCCTGCATGGCAGGGGTCGTTGTGCCGCGCCTGCCAGGGAGAAGGCTATTATGAAGGGCGTTTTGAGGATTCAAACGCCGAAGGGCTGAAGACGAATAAAGGCAAACCAGGTGATGATGGGCTGACATCAAGAAAAGTGCCGGTGGAAAAAGCGGTTGGAAGACGCTTAACCCATGATATTACCGAGATTCGAAAAGGCGAGTTCAAGGGCCGGGCGTTTAAAAAAGGACATGAGATCAAGCACGAAGACATTTGCCATTTCCATCGCCTGGGCAAACAGCATGTTTACATAGAAGAAATCGAGGCCGGGCATATTCATGAAAACGAGGCTGCAAAATTAATGGCACAAGCTTTTTGCGGGCCGGGGGTTATGTGGGAGGGTGAGCCGGTTGAGGGAAAGCTCAAACTGTATGCAAAGTCCGACGGCCTTTTGAAGGTCTCAAAAGATGCCCTCGCCGATATCAATATGCTGGGCGATGTGATGTGCGCTACCCGCCACACAAACACTATGGTAAAAGCCGGTGCCATTGTCGCAGCTACGCGTGCCATTCCCCTGATGATTCGAAAGGAAGTGGTGGACCGGGCCATTGAGATAGCTCAATTCTGTTCACCTCTTATCGATGTCAGAGAATTGAAGCAGGCGGATGTCGGCATTATCATCACCGGCAATGAGGTTTATCATCAGACAATCGAGGATCAGTTTGAGGCCATTCTCCGGTCGAAAGTTACGGAACTCGGTTCGAATGTTGCCGACGTGGCATTTGCACCGGATGACGCAGATGTCATCGCCGATACGATTCGGCGATTTCTATCCACAGGGGTTGACCTGATACTGACATCAGGGGGGATGTCAGTGGATCCTGATGACGTCACCCGGGTAGGTGTGGTAAAAGCGGGCGGAAAAGAATGCACCTATGGATCGCCGGTTTTGCCTGGGGCCATGTTCCTGGTCGCCTATATCGGCGGGGTGCCAGTATTAGGCGTGCCTGCCTGCGGTATCTATCATAAAACCACTATGCTGGATTTGGTCCTGCCCCGTGTACTCGCCGGAGACATCTTGGACAGGTCCGATATTTCAGCAATGGGCCATGGCGGTCTGTGTCTGGACTGTGAGGTCTGCCGGTTTCCGGATTGTCCGTTTGGAAAGTAGCTGAATGTTTTACAGCATATGTCTAGTCGGTACATATTGACGGCCTTGCATTGGGTTGAAAAAAAACTGATAAAGATTTTTCAAGGGGTTTGATTGGACATACATGATATCGGTTTTGACCATGCATATCGGTTAGCCCTTGCCAATGCCGCACCCATCGGCAGACAAAAGCTTCCGGTTCACCAGGCCGTCGGTCATGTGCTGGCCGAGCCGGTGATCGCTAAAGTTAATTCCCCGTCAGTCAATGCGTCATTAAAAGACGGTTATGCCGTTGTTTCCCCCGATATATCAGGGGCGCGTCCTGATCATGGAATAAAGCTGAAAATCATTGGCAGCATTGCTGCGGGGGATCGCCCGAATATACCGATGGTCAGGGGGCAGGCGTTTCGGATACTAACCGGTGCGCCCCTGCCGGAAGGGGCTGAAGCCGTATTGGCTGATGAGTTTGCCGAGATAAATGGCAAATATATAACCGCCCTGGCCGATGCCGCTCCGGGAAAAAATGTTCAGCCAAAAGGCGAGGATGTTTCCATCGGCGCGAGGCTTGCTGATATCGGGGATCTGGTGTCGCCGCAACTGGTAGGCCTTTTGGTAGCTGGCGGCATATCGGAGCCGTTGGTGTACCGAAAACCTAAAGTCGGACTTCTTGCGATCGGCAGTGAAATACTGCCTCCAGGTGCCCCCTTGGTACCCGGCAAGCTTTATGCCAGCAATGTTTCAATTCAGCAGGCGTGGCTCGCGGGTGAGGGGTTTGATACGGAAATTTTGTTTTCCGAAGATTCTTCTAATGAAATTGCCGCCGCCCTCCAAAAGATTCATGCCGCCTGCGACGTAGTGATAACCTCCGGCGGTGCCTGGAAAGGGGACCGGGATCTGGTGGTGAAGGTTCTGGACTCCCTTGGTTGGGAGATGCTTTTTCACCGGACGCGAATGGCACCGGGGAAAGCCATGGCTGCAGGCAGCCTGGAAGATAAGCCGGTATTTTGTCTCCCTGGTGGACCGGCATCCAATGAGGCCGCTTTTATTATGATCGTTTTTCCGGCAATTTTGAAAGCGTCGGGATTCAGGCGATGCCATTACCTGTATTTAAACGGCCGGCTGGAAACAGGAATATCCGGCCAGGCGGACTGGACCCAGTTTATTCAATGCGAAATTGTGCAGATTCAGCCTGAGATCCTTTTGCGGACCAACAAATTGAAGAGCCGGCTCGCGGCCATCGCCCGGACTCCGGCGATCGTCACAGTCCCTGAAGGCGTCGAGACAATCTCTGCCGGCACACAGGTGCCTTTTATATGCCTGGATAGGGGGATATTTGAATGGAAGATCAGGTTTTCTTGAGAACTCAGCTATTAAGTGCCTCGCAGACCTTTTTCAGCATTTTTTCCAAAGGGTAGGGCTTTTGGAGAAAATGGAACTGGTTCCCCTCGATGATGTCGATGCGGGCTTTTTCCTCAGTATAGCCGCTGCTAAGCAGTACTTTTGTGTCTGAATTTTTGGATATCATGCTTTTTGCCAGGTCAATGCCGTTTCCATCCGGAAGGACGATGTCACTGAACAATAGATCAAAATTTTTCTTTTCATTCGCGATTGCTTCATTGGCTTCGGCAACAGAGGCTACCGGTTCAACTTGGTATCCTTTGGTTTCAAGTGCTGAATTAATCATTTCGCGGACTTCCTGCTGATCCTCAACCAGCAGAATTCTTTCCCCTTTACCGGTATCGGCTTGGATGGTTTCATGATCTGCCGGCCTTTTTCCCCCGGTTTGGACGATTCTATCCTTTAATACGGGAAGATATATTTTAAATCGGGTCCCATAGGATGGCTCGCTATAGACGTTAATCCAGCCATTGTGTTGCTTGACCACCCCGTAGACGACGGACAGCCCGAGTCCCGTCCCCTTACTGGAAACCTTGGTGGTAAAAAACGGTTCGAATATGTTTTCAATTACTTTTGAGTCCATTCCGCAGCCGTTGTCCTCAAAGGTCAGGCAGACAAATTCGCCGGATCGGGCATAAGTAAATTGGCGGCTGTAGACCTCGTCAACTATTGTATTTTCAGTTATGATGCGCAGACTTCCACCCTCAGGCATGGCATCCCGGGCGTTGACCGCAAGATTTAAGATAATCTGCTCCATCTGGGCGGGATCGGCATTGATCTGCTTTAAGTCCGCCCCAAGCTCTGTCCGGAGCTCAATATTTTCTCCGATCAGGCGTTGGAGCATTCTTTCCATGCTACCTACCACGTCGTTGATATTAATAGCCGTTTTTTCCAGTACCTGGCGACGGCTGAATGCCAATAACTGTCTGGTCAAAGCCGCAGAACGCTCGGCTGCGTTTCTGATTTCCTGAAGATATTTTTCCTGTTTTTCCGGCTTATTTTTTTTCAGCTGCATCAGATCGGCACAGCCTAAAATGGTGGTCAGGTAGTTGTTGAAATCATGGGCCACACCCCCCGCCAGTGTCCCGATGGCCTCCATTTTCTGGGAATGATATAGTTGGGACTGGACCTGTTCCTTTTCCAGCTGTATTTTTTTGAGATCGCTGATGTCCGTCACAATCCCCATAAAACCGGTAAATTCGCCTTCATCATTGAAAATCGGATTGGGTGATACAACGCTGGAGAGAACCCGATTATTTTTACCGATCCAGTCAATTTCGAAAACATGCGTGTCGCTCTGCGGCCAGTTGGCCACTTCTTCTTCAAGTTTTTGCTGATTATTCGCGTCCAGGAACTCAATTGCCGGTTTGCCGATAATTTCCTCCGCACTGTATCCGGACATCCTGCACAGGGCGTTATTAACATAACTGACGTGAAGCTGCGGGTCAATGATGGCCACGCCGTCATTCATGGTTTCAACAAGCATCTGGTAGTTTTTTAAAATCGCTACGGCTTCTTTTCTCTGGGTAATATCTCGTACCAGTCCTTGGGCAACTTTTTGTTCGTTAATTTCAAAAACGTTTGCTGAGACTTCAGCCGAAAACCGCTCGCCGTTTTTTTTCTGAAATTCGGTTTCAAAATTGACAAATCCATCTGTCGCAAGCGCTTCAAATGCCGCTTGACTTTTTTCCGGCGGCTCTTGGGGGTGGAGATCCCGGACATTAAAAGTAAGCATCTCCTCTTTTGAATACCCAAAAAGTTCAAGCGCCTTGTTATTCACATCAAAGATTCGGCCCTCTAAGTCATGGATGAAGATGCCCTCATGTGAATAAAGGAAAAGATTGCTATATTTCTCCTCGCTTTCACGGAGTTTGAGTTCGTTTTCCCGACGCTTGGCGATCAAATCATCGAGTTCATCTTTGATGATTTTAATTGAGTTAAAAACACTGGCAAATGGGTGGTTTGGGTCAATTTCGCTGATATTTGCATCAATCCCATCTTTTTCCCAGTTAATACTGCCGATAAACAAAAGAAGCTCATCAATATAGCGCTGTATCAGACTGTCCTGTTGCTCATCCCCTTGTTTTGGCGGGTGCCGCTTCTTGCTCTGGTCCTTTTGGATCAATTCAAACGCCTGGTTGATATCTCCGGCAGTCATAATAGTAAACGGCGAAATGGGTTTGGCCATTTTTATCAGGGTCGAAATCAGGGCATTGGCGCCAAACATCACATACATGCGGAAAGGGTTTTCACGATGCCAGCTAAGTACATACTTCATAAACAACTGTCGGGTTTTGCGGCTGAACCCTGAAATTTTGGATGCATCAACAACGATATATTCGAAATCTGCCTGTTGTTTTACAGAGTTATAAACTTTACTGACAAGCGGAATATGTTCGGCCTTGAGCTCGCCTTCCGGGATCGAAAAAAGGATGTTTTGATCGACAATAACGCTTTTGCTGCAGTAATCATGGGTTTTAAATTCCCACTCAGGACTGGTGAGAAGTTCCGCAGGGGACAGGGTACCGCTTTCATTACTGTATCTGAGGGGTTCATTGAATACATATGTTCCCTTGGGCAGATTAATGGCATCACATATTTCAAGCGCTTTTTCAATGGCCTGGGGATATTGTCCGCCGGTAAAAACGTTTTTACCCGGAAAGGTAAAGCGTTTGCCGATTTTTATTGCAAGATTCAGAAGCTGTGAGAGATTGCATAAAAACAGCGCCACTACCCGCTCATTGTGGTTAAAATAGTCGATAAAATATTTTCTGGCATCAAAGGTGACATTTTTCAGGCGGGAATAGTCTTCGATCTGTATGTAGCGGCCGGTGCCGCCGGCAATATGGGCGGCAACCGCATCATCTATCCTCAGGGAGGACTTAATGGTATTTAGATCTACATTGCCAACCGGCCGGGTGTAGAGGATGGAATCCCCAATTATCCAGAAATCGACCGTATAATCGTCGCCGATTTTTTGACTTTGCCATTCGGGCCGTGTATATATTTCAAGTCCGGTGACCGGGCAAAAATACTTTTTTATGCAGGTATTATAATTTTCATTATGGGTGGTAACCATATTTGATTATACCATTTTAAAAATATATTATTTTCATAATAGAAATCTTGATACATAGAAAGAAAAATTTTAAATATTCAAAGCAGATGGCCATATAAAATCAAATCTGGACTTCTAAGTAACATCAAGGTACAAGGTGAAAGGTGCAAGGTTTAAGGTTTAAGGTATAGGGTATAAGGTTAAAAAAATCAAAACCTTAGTGCCTTAGTGCCTCAGTGCCTTAGTGCCTTTACCCGGCAGTAAAAGTTACTTTTAGGCTCGGCCCCAGGCGGCGGCCCGGGGGGGTTACTTTCAAGGAACCTGACTTTGATCTTTTTCATTGCTGTCGTTTAGAGGCACCATCGTAATAAGGCATATTTTGTAGTAGTATGGAGGGAGGGATACGATTTGGGGTGGGAAACATGCGACACTTTGGTATTTGAGGAACTTTCAAAAAAATACAATTACCTGAATCCCATTCGAATCTTGGCCGAGGGGGATTCCTGGTTCGCCTATCCTCGGAGGTTTCTGCTTCTCGGTAAGGATGCCAATATCATAGATCATCTGGCCAGGCAAGACAATCTGTTGATTTTAAATACGGCATCAAGCGGTGATGAAATTGTTGAGATGATCTCCGGGGAGCAGAAGTTAGCGCTGTTAAAGCGATTAAAGCACATGGATTTTGACGTTGTGCTGCTTTCCGGCGGGGGCAACGACATCGTGGGCCGTTATGATTTCGGGTTTCTTCTGCATGAAAAAACATCGAATATGGAATGGCGGGAATGTATCGACACCACCCGACTATTTATTAAAGTGCGCCAGGTGGAACTCGCCTACAGGGAGATTGTGGAGCGCATACTGGAGCTCCGGCCCAGAATACGGATTGTAATGCACACCTATGATTTTCCCATACCCTCTTCTCAGGGGTATGAGTTATTTGATGTGATTCCCATCGGTAAATCATGGATGTATCCATATTTTATCCGAAAAAAAATAAAAGATCCGGACGATCAGCGAAAAATTATCAGAAATATGCTGCTCAGGTTTAAAAGTACCCTGCAAAAAATTGAAAAAGACTATCCAAAGAATGTCATTGTTGTAAACACGCAGGGACTTCTTCAAGATCGCCATTGGCTCAATGAAATTCATCCCACATCCCAAGGGTTTGGTCTGATTGCCCAGAAGATTTACTTTGAAGGGATTATCGGCAGAAAAGCCTAATGGCTTCGTAATTTTTCAAACAGATTAGAATATAAATTTACCCAGAACGATGCCGAAAAGGACGAGCCCGCCCCATAGAAACAATTGGTTGGCGGTTATTCTCTGAGAGGCTTCTCTCCGATTGGCGGGCACTGTTTTACTTTGTACCTGATTATCCGGTGGGTTATTTTGCAAGCTGGCATTAAGGTGGGCAATCTGTTCAGTATTTAGAACGGTAGTGCCTTCAAACGCATCTGGAGACACCCTTTCATTTTGCATTTCAGACATATCCGCATCCTCAATGGACACCCGCATCTTGAACTTGTTAATCGAGATAACATCTTTATCTTGCAGGACTTTTTCAGTAATCCGTTGGTCGTTGACATATGTGCCGTTCGTACTGCCTAAATCCTTTACGACATATGGGCCGCCAATTGATTTTTCAATACGGGTATGGGCTCGGGAAATTCCGGTGTTGTCAATAAAAATGTCTGCTGTGGGGATACGACCGATCTCTACCACATCTTGGGTAAAAGCATAGGTTTTAAGGATTTTATCCTTTATGCATAGTTCAATTTTCAATACCGGCAGATCGCCCATTGATCAGTCTCCATTGGGTTGTGAATTGTGTAAAAATAATAAAATATGCTTTTTTATTATAATAAAATAAAATTATTTCTGTCAAGATTTAATGTCTGTTTCTAGTTTTAGGCTAAAGTGTCCTGACGCCCTAAAACCCGCCTGATAAACTTGATTGAAGTTTTTGTTCCTTTCATGTATAGTTTTATTGCTTATTTGCGCCATAAGGGATACGGGTGGCTGACCGATTGCCTTATGTACGACGAACAGTGTCAATATTTAATTAGACTAATTTAATTTTTCTATATTCAGTTGACTAATCAGCGGGTTTGCCATGCAGCACTATAATTATGGGTTAATCAGTCATGTTGGAAATGTCCGTTCGCATAATGAGGACTCCTGTCGTGCAATTCCGGATTTGGGGCTTTGGATTGTGGCAGATGGCATGGGGGGACATGAGGGGGGAGAAAAAGCGTCCGCCCTGGCTGTTGATTTTATCGTCGAGCGGGTTCGTGAAGGAGAAATTTTAAGCCGGGCGATAGCCCGGTCGCACCATGCCATCAAGCAGGCGGTTGCTGAGCAGAAAGGCCCTGAGGGCATGGGAACAACTGTCGTTGCCCTTAAAGTCGTCAATACTAGTTGCGAAATAGCATGGGTCGGGGATTGCAGGGCCTATTTCTGGGACGGCACTGCGCTGCGGCAGATGACCAAGGACCATTCCTATGTACAGCATCTCGTGGACACCGGCGTAATTCCTGCTGTCGACTCGGACAAGCATCCCTATCAGGATATTTTGATCCAAGCTCTTGGGGCAGAGGATATGGATGATGTGGTAGTTGACGAGATAAGAGAGGATCTCTACGCTGGTGAGCAGATTCTGCTTTGCAGTGATGGGTTGACCAAGGAGCTTGATGAAAGTGCGATTACCGACGTCCTGATGCTCGATCTGGATGAGCAGGAAAAGGTAGAGCGCATGATCGGCACCGCATTGAAAAATGGCGGAAAGGATAATATCACTGCGATCTTGGTCTCCGCGGAGGAAAACGCCCCTGAGCGATCGGCGGAGGAAGACACGACGCTCTTTATTACTCAGAAAATTATTCCGCCTGGTTTTCTTGATAAACTGCGCGACTGGTGGCAGCGGATAACCGGTAAATCATGAAAAATGGTGTCAGGAGGCGCTATACTTGGCAGTGTGAATTTTAATTTGTCATTTATGTTGAACCCATGATTGAGATTCCTAATTACGAAATCGGCAAACTCGCCGGCCGTGGCGGAGTAGCAGAAGTTTACCTGGCCACGCACAAACTGCTGGATAGAGTCGTTGCCATCAAGATTATCTCGCCCACTAAAGCCGGGGAGCTGGCCGATAAGCGCTTTCTTAAGGAAGCCAGGGTGGTGGCCGGTCTGCGTCATCCGAATATCGTATCCATCTATGATGTCGGTGTTCTTGAGAATAAGTATTACATTATCATGGAGTACCTTGAAGGGGGTGATCTCAAACAGCATGTTAAAAAGGAGATTTCAGCCGCCAGGAGTCTCGACATTTTAAAACAGATCGGCTCCGCCCTGGCGCATGCCCATGACAAGGGGTTTATTCACCGCGATATCAAATCCCAAAATATTATGTTCCGCGCCGACGGCACAGCTGTTCTAACGGACTTCGGAATTGTCAAAGACCTGACTGCCGATACCGGATATACACTGGACGGCACCAGTATTGGTACCCCCCACTATATGAGCCCGGAACAGGCTCAGGGGGCTTCGACAATCGACTATCGAACCGATTTATACAGCCTGGGTGTGACATTCTACGAAATGTTGACCGGTTCCGTGCCGTATCAGGCGGATTCCGCGGTTGCCGTAGCGCTCAAGCACATAAAGGATCCGGTGCCGCAATTGCCGGTTCATCTCTCCCGATACCAGGCGATTATCGACCGTTTAATGGCTAAGAAGCCGGAGAAGCGCTTTCAATCCGCCCATGAGCTGATTGAGGCGCTGGATAAACTGGAGTCTCTGGCAGCCAAAGATATCCCTACCCAGACCCTTGAATACACCCATAGAACCGCTTTTAAACCAAGAAAAGCGGGTTTAAAGCCGAGGCTTGGTTTTTTGATTGCGGCTTTGGCCGTAGCTGGAGTCCTTGCCGCCTTTTTGATTTTTGCCCCTCCCTATGTTTCTCAGTTGATAGACGAAGAAATACCAGTTAAAAATCACTCATTACAGGCCACCAGCCCGCCAGACCCAGGGAAAGAATCGGCTGGGGAGGAAAAAGCCGCCGAATCGGACGGAAAGTTACCATCGACAGAAAAGGTCCCTGAAGCCAAACCCGAACCCGAAGCTTCGTTCAGTGGGGAAGGGGATGCTGCAGAGCCTAACCGGTTTTTTGACAGGGCGCCTTTAACCCGGGCGATTACCAACAGGAATTATTCAGAGGCGCTCAACGCTATTAAAAAGCTCCGGCGTCAGATGCCGGCCTCCGCTAACGAAATGCTCGATAAAGCCGATAATTTTTTGGCTGCCGGCCAGTACATCAATGCCGGAGATGTCTACAATACCCTTCTATCCGTAGAACCGGAAAATGTATCGGCCGTTCTGGGGCTTCTTTATGCTGCCATTGACAAACAGAAGGAGCTGGAAAGGATTGAGACGCCGACAGTCAAAAATTTTGAGACCCAGCTTGCATTCCTAAAAAAAGGGATTGAGAAAACGGATTCTCCGCTTTTCACACATTTGAAGATTAATACCGTGGAAGCTATCTATGAACTTGCCAGAAACCGGTTGACACAGGATGCCTTTACGCCTGCCCTTGAGATGGCGGAAGTTGGCCTTAGATATGCCCCGGAGCATTTGCGGCTGAAAAAACTGCGGCTGCTTACGATGGCCCAAGTCAGTTTCAACGATGAGCGGTTGACCTTGCCTGAGGGAGATAATGCACTGGCCTATTATCGTCGGGTTTTGGCGCTCGATTCTGAGGATATGGATGCAAGGCAAGGGCTATCAAAGATTGTTGATTGGTTCAAGGAGGCGGCCCAGACAGCCTATCAAGACAAAAATTATGCCAAAGCGATTCAACATATTGAAAAAGCCTGTTCCATTGCCCCGGACCATAAAGCGTTAAAGGGCCTCGAATGGATGATCCGTGGGGATATGCATTACGAAAGGGCTGAATATGAGCTTCCGGAAAATGAAAATGCCCGGTTTTTCTACCGCAAGGTGCTGGCGGAGTTTCCGGAAAATGAGCAGGCCGCTTTGCGTCTGGACAAAATTGATGTCCTGGGGCCTTTATCGGAAGCCTCCCAAAAAGGCCCTCTTTCCGGGAAAATAGCCTTATACAGGGATGCCTTTCAATCGCTCCAAGCCGCAGTTGCGGCACATGGCAGTGAGGAGATGGCCGATGTGGAGGCGGCTGTTTCCGATAGTATCAACGCCGCGGTTGAGGAACAGAAACGCCGTCTAACGGAGATCCCCGACGAGTTCATCAACCTTGTGACAAGCCATTTCCCGAAGTTCGATAGTATTTTTAGTGCCCAGTATGAAATTTTGATCGTCAAAGGCGATAACCAGAAAACCATGAATCATCGGGTGGATTTCTATTTAAAGGCGCTAAAATTTAATCCGGCAAGGGCTCAGGCCAAAAAAAAGCTTAAGACCGCGGCAAATGATCTGGACAAAGCGGGCAAGCCGAATGAGGCCATGGCCGTCTTAGGGCAGGCAATGGGCATATCATCAAATGAGGCGGAATTTAAAAAGCTATATAAAGACATCAAGAAATCCCGGGATGCAAAGGCCGAGCTTTTTACAACACTCTATCAGATTAAGACGATTCAGCCATTTGAAGAAAAAATTGGGCCATATGGTAAACTTTTTGCTAAGTTAAAGACAGCCATTGACGAATACGGACGTGAGAAGATGGCGGGTGTCAGGCAGGGGGTTACGGCCCGTCTCAAAACTGATATTGAATTCCATAAAACAAACCGACGCGAGATTCCGGAGGTGTTTTCAAGTCTGGTGGCTGAATATTTTCCGGAACTTGAAAACGACATTATTAACGCGCAATATGATATATTGATGGTAAAGGGGAAGGAAGCCCTTCCCGTCGATAAAAAAGCGCATTATTTTCTGCAGGCGCTCAGTCTTAACCCGAAGCGGCCTGAGGCCAGTGAAAAGATCCGTGGTTTGGCCAGAACCGTTTATGGAAACGGAAAATATCAGACTGCCGTCAAGGTTCTGAAACAGGCAATGGATGTAGCACCGGCAGACAACAAGATTGCAGAATTTTATCAGTCCATTCACCGTGAAGTCGAAATTTACCCGACTGGGGGGGGATGCGGCAGAGAAAATATTATTTCTGAAATGCCGGTAACTCGAGAATGCTTGAACCTCTGTATCCATTACCGCAACCTGACGGCCGACAGCATCGTTAATGTAATGTTTGCCCGAAAAGAAGAACAATCCTTTGAAGTTCCGGTAGTTTTAAACGGCAGATCCGGCAATAAGCCGATAACTGTGTCCGCACCGGTTGAGGGCTTTGCGGTTGGTGAGTATTCAATCGTTGTTAAACAGAATGCCAATATTTTATCTGAAGCCAAAATTCAATTTATTCCAAAGCGGAGGTAATTGCTATGCGATGGATTATAATTTTAGTTTCACTGGCGATGATCGGCACGGGGTGTGCAACCAATCAGGTGTTGCAGCAAAAGCTGGACGAATGCCAACAGTCGCTCTCGGAGCAGGATATGCTTATCGCCAACAAAGAATCGATCATCCGGCAGAAGGAGCAAAAGATCGAGGATCAGAAAGAAAGCATAGCGATACTTGAAAAACAGATGGCAGAGCTCAACCGGCGATTATATATCAGCTCCACGGAGCAATCCCTCTATGATGACCGGATCCGACGTATCTCCTCTTCTGTAAGAGATTTTATTAAAAAACAAATTCGCGATGAGCGAAATTTTCTGACGGATGTTGCGTTGGAGGATTTTGTCGGCAACCCCTTGATCAGTCGCGGCAATACGGACGATGTCAACAATATGATTGTTGATGTTGCCCATCCCGTTCCCAGTCAAGGACAGATAAATGGGATTGGCGGCTATTTTTTGGGCTCCTGCCAAATCCACATTAAACTTTTGAGGCCGGTGGGCAATGACTACATTGTTGCCTATGACAAACCGATAGCTGTGGACGTGGCAGGTCCCGGCAAACAGCTCATTGATTTTGATCAGCCAATTATTGCCAGAAAAGGTGATATCATCGCCTATTATTTCCCCGGGCCGGTCAAAGTGCCTTTTGATAGTGAGCTCGGCATCAATTCCTACTTCAAGATGGGTTCCGACAAGTATCAGAGTGGGAACCGGGTTGAAGCTGACGACATATGGCAGCCCGATCAAGAGAAACGCAAGTATTCATTAAACTACTATGGTATTTTTTACACGAAAGTGACCGAAACCGAGGAAAGCGACTAAATCTGTAATCAATAGCCGCTGCCCGAATGACGGGAAGAGGCTTTTGCCGGGAAAGATTCATATGATTATTCTCTATTTTATCCTGATCCTTTACCTTATTGTCGCTGTTGCAACGCTTTGCCTTTATATGGTGGCTTGGTATGATTATGTCAATTTTCGGGTAAACAAACCGGACAACGGCGACTGGCGTCGCCTTATCCAGGCGTTTAAAATGCTTTCCTCCGTTTTTCTCGAATCCCTCGCCATGTTCTTTCACGGTATTACCCAACCGCTCCGATATATTTTTGACCGGACATCCCCAAGAAAAGCTCCGGATTCGCGGCCGCCGATTCTTTTTGTGCATGGATGGAGTTCCGGCAGCCATGCTTTCATGTTCATAGCCGGGTATTTGAAGCGGAAGGGCTTTAAAAATCTCTACAGAATGACCTACCGGCCAATACTGGCGGATAGCGCACGGCTCGCCCAGAAAGTAGCGGACCGGATTAACGAGGTTCTTAAAGAAACCCGTGCTGAAAGAATAAACATCATAGCTCACAGCATGGGCGGTGTGTTGATCCGATATGCGATCAAAAATCTGGATTTGGAAGACAGGGTCAACATGCTGATTTCCATTGGCGGCCCGCACCGGGGCACGCGTGTAGCTGCGCTAATGCCCTATGGCCGGAACACGCTTGAGCTTCTGTATAAAAGCGATTTCATGGAAGATTTGGCAGCCGGTGGTTTAACCCCGTCCAACGTAAAATACGTCTCCATTTATTCCGCGTTCGACAATTTTGTCATACCCCAGGAATCAGCAAATTTGGGCGAGGGTGCGAATAATTATAAGTTACCCTTCCACGGCCATCTTCGCATGCTATACAGCAATAGGGTGAACCGGATTATTCTCAAAGAGTTGATGGCAGAGTAAACCGTCCTTAACCCCTGAACCCTGAATTGCCTGTGTCAGGCTGCTATTCTGAAAGGACTTTTTTTATGATTTTTAGCATATCATTAATGCGGTAGGGTTTTTGCAAAAAATGAAAATCTTTTTTTGCAATCGTATCCGGCCGTGAACGCTCTTCAGTGTACCCGCTTGTCAACACTATTTTTGTGCCTGGATATTTTTGCTTTACAAAGTCCGCAAAATCAATTCCGTTGCCGTCCGGCAGAATAACATCACTTAATAGAAGCTCGAATTGGGTGTTTTCCGATTCCATCAACTTAGTGGCCTGTGCAATCGTCTCTGCCTCAGTGACAAGATAGCCGTTCATTTTGAGCATGCTGGTGACCACACCGCGGACATCCGTTTGGTCTTCGATCAAAAGGATTCGTTCCTGGTTGCCCCGGTACTGCTCCTCCCTCAATCCTTTATCTTTTGCAGCGTCTGTAGCTTCATCGCCGGTGCATGCCTCTGCAACCGGAAAATATATATTGAAGACGGTTCCCTGATTCGGCTCACTATACACGTTGACCCAGCCGTTATGCTGTTTGACCACACCATACACGACGGATAAACCGAGGCCGGTTCCTTGTCCTCCTGCCGTCTTGGTAGAAAAAAACGGATCGAATATTTTGTCTATCATCTCCCCGTCTATCCCGAAGCCGGTATCTTCAACGGTCAGCCGTGCAAATTCGCCCGGCATGGCATATTTGTTCCGCCGGCAATAGTCTTCGTCAATAGCGACATTGGCAGTTTTCAGATAAAGCATTCCGCCATTGGGCATCGCATCCCGGGCATTGATGGCAAGGTTCATAATGATTTGTTCCATTTGTCCGAAATCTGCATGGATCAGCTTTAAATCCGGGGCAAGTTTTGTGGTCAACTGAATATTCTCTCCGATTAGCCGATTCAACATCTTTTCTACCTCTGTGATAACGGAATTTAGATCGACTTTGATGGTTTCCAGCATCTGCCGGCGGCTGAATGCGAGTAGTTGACGGGTCAGCGCTGCGGAAAGCTCCGCTGAATTTTTAATGTCCGAAATATGTTTTGACAAATTTTCCGGAAGGGAGCCCTTAAGATTTATCAAGTCGATTGAGCCAAGGATGGTCATCAGGTAATTGTTAAAATCATGGGCGACGCCTCCGGCAAGGGTGCCGATGGCCTCCATTTTCTGGGACTGAATCAGTTGCTTCTGGGCTTCCTCTTTCTCCTTCTCGGCTTTTTTAAGATCTGTGACATCGGTCACGATTCCCAGAAATCCTTGGAATTGGCTGTCATCACCCGTTAAGGGTTTGGGTGAGACAATTGCTGAAACCTTCCGTGAGTCCTTGCCTATAAATTCGGCTTCAAATACGTGCTGGTCCAGATAGGCCCAGTTGTTTGCCTCCTCTTCAACTTTTTTTCGATTGTTTTTATCCAAAAAACTAAGGGCCGACCGGCCGATAATCTCATCGGCGGTATATCCGGACATTCGGCAAATGGCCTGGTTGACGTATTTGACGTTAAGCTCGGGGTCAACGATCACAAGCCCGTCATTCATGGTTTCTATTAGTCGCTGGTACTCCTCGCGTTGGTGCTGAGCCCGTTTTTCGGCAGCCAGTGTAGCTTCGAAAAAAATAGCATTTTCCAGAGAGTTGGCAGTCTGGGTGGACAGCAGGGAAATCATTTCCAGACGCCCCGGAGTAAATGCATTGGGGGTTAGGTTGTTTTCCATATAGATCAGGCCGATCACCCGCTGCTGGCGGACAAGCGGTATGCATAGAACCGAGTGTACGGAATTTTCAATTATATATGGATCGCTGGCAAAACGGTCATCCTTTTGTGCATCATCCAAAACCAGCGGTTCCCGTGTTCTTTTGGCATATCTGATAATGCCTGAAGACAGTTTCATGCTCCCCTCGACAGGAATCGATTGCAGTATGGAAACATCTTCTGAGTTGATGTCCGCTTTGGCGTCAATTACCAATCGGCCCTTTCGGTTAAGAATCAATAAAGCTTTTTCAGCGCCGGAATTTTGGATAACCAATCGCATCAGTATCTTAAGCAATTTCTCCAGTTGAATTTCACTTGAAATCGCCTGGGACATCTTCATCATGGCCGCAAGATCAAGCCTGTCTTCAACCTTGGCAGATACCGCTTCCGGTTTATGGTAGGGTTTGTCCTCCGGTGTTTTTTGGGGGGGTATTTCAAGGAGTGACGTATACTTTTCTTCAAGCTGGCAAACCTTGGCATGGGCGCCCCATTGTTCATATAAACCATGGGCCTGTTGCATATAGGAGCTGGCAAAATCATTAATTTCATGTATGTAATAGAATTTGGCGAGAAATTCGCACGAAATGGCGGCTTCCTGTAGATATTCGTTTTCCCGAGCCCCTTTAATGGCTGTTTTATAAAATATGACGGCGTCCTTATCCCTGCCTTTGCATCTGGCCAGTTCGGCTTCCACCAAATGATACTTATGAAGAAAGTTGGACGGCGAATGGTGCGCCCATTTTGCCATTTTTCGCTGATTGCGCGCCACGTGGAGAAGTATTCTACGTTTCCTGAAACTGCCAGCATGATCCAGAGAACCCAGGCGGGCAAGCGAGTCATAAAAAAATGCGGTGGGATAGAGTAGAGAGCCTGCCCCGCCGTCAATATAAGTCCTTATCCTCCCAGCCTGCAGGTAGGCTTCGGCTGTATTTTCAAAAAGCACATCCAGCATGAGTTTGTTAAAGTACAGATGCATTAGAGAGGTCCAATCATTAGCTTTTTCATGTGTGGCAAGCATTTTGCTCTCATCGTAGACCTCTCCGATTAACACGGATGGGTTATCCCCTATGCCTTTCAGGTTCAGCAGCGCCTGGTGATAGATTCGGACCACGTTCAGATTGGATACTTGGCCGAGCCGGGTTAGGCTTTCGATGCTTTTTTGAAAGTCCGTATCAAGTTCATCGAGTGGGTCGGCCAGCAGATAACGGGTATATTCTCGAACCATCAGGGAATGGCTCGCGAATTCGATATCTCCATTTTCAAGACCGCTCTGATAGGCCCTTAGAAGCGGCTCTGATGCATTGACGGCGTGTTCTTTCCAGTGCCGGATAAAGGTGTTGGCTACCATTTCCGTTCGGGCTTTATATTTTGAAGTTTTCATTTGATTCAACAGGGAAAGCGCCATTTGTCCGAAGGGATAGCCCGTATCAATTTCGCCCAAAGTGCAAAGGATAAACCCGTATCCTGCGTATACATAGGGCGAAAAGTCCGTGTTGCCGTGCTTGGAAAATATCTGAATTAAGCGGAATATAATAAGTGGGAGCAAATTCGGGGCGGTCCAGTAGGCTGTGGAGGTGATGGTGGCCATCACATCCACTTGGGCCTGGACGGTGGGGTCGTTTATTAATGGAAGGTTTAAAAAATTTTCGGTTTTTTTGAGTTTAAGGTGGGCCCGGGTTTTTAAAAAATCAAAAATAATATGAAACTTTGTGGCTTTTTTCGGAAATGATACCCCGAGCGATTTCAAAACCGAAAGCCCGAGTCGGATGACCTCGTCGAGTCGGTTTTGGGCCATTAGGCTGTGAATGCGTGTAATCTGAGCTTTTACCTGGTCATTGAGGGAGCCGGCATGGTTGATGATCTGGCTCGTCAGGCGATACATCTTATCATAATCGCCGATAAGATAAGCGGCTTCGGCGCTGCCGTTGTGAAGGGAAAGGGCAAGCTCATAATCGCTTTCCCAGAAAGACCGGGTATCCCCATTCGTTCCGGCCGCGGAAAGAAAGTCGATTCCTGTTTGAAAATAATGGAAGGCGGCTTCAAAAGCCGCAGCGGCGATGGCTTTTTCTCCGGCGTGGTTATTCAAACGGGCCATCCGGCGTTTTTCGTCAGCCGATACGGCCAGTTCGCCGGCGATATTCAGGTGGTTGACGATATCGACGATTTTTTCCTCGAACTGTTCCGCGGGCGTATTTCCCAAAAGGTAGGTGCCGATGGTGTAACAGGTTTGCTTCCTTTCTTCCTCGGAGAACAGGCGATAGACGGCCTCTCGAATCCGGTCATGGGAAAACACGCCGGAGTTTCTTTTAAAGCTGATCAAGCCTTCGTTTTCAGCCACGGAAAGATCCGCTACAACGGCTTCCAGTGATTTATTATGACAGGCGGCAACGCAGGAAAGTTCAAACCGGTTGCCTATACAGGCGCAGGTCCTCAGAGTTTCTCGTGTGGCGGCGGGCAGGCAGGTGAGTTTTGCTGCGAGAAAGTCGACAACGTTCTGTGTGACCTGGATCTCATCGGCTTTTTCAAGATCCCATTCCAGACCGGATTCCGGATCTGGAGTCAGGGCCTTGCCCTCATAAAGGGTTTTTAAAAATTGATGGATAAAGAAAGGGTTGCCATTGGTTTTTTTGTGTACAATCCTGGAGATTTCGCTTGCTGCCGGCACTTCACAGCGGAGCAGGTCAGCCACCAGCTCATTCACACTTTCGGCCGAAAGAGCCGGCAAAGTGATGGTCTTTATTTTCGCCCCATTTTTTTCCGCCTCATTAATGCTCATCCTCAGTGGATGGGAGGCATTCACCTCGTTGTCCCGGTAGGCACCGATAATAAGCAGATGGCTGAGATCCGGCTCTACAGCCAGCATCCGGAGGAAATTCAAACTTGCCGAATCCGCCCATTGCAGGTCGTCAATAAATAATACCAGCGGATGAACAGCTGAGGCACAGGTTTTAATAAACTCCTTAAATACAAAATTAAACCGGCTCTTGGACTCTTCCGGTCCAAGGAGCGTAAGCGCCGGCTGTTTTCCGATGATGTATTCGAATTCCGGTATAATCTGGTTAAGCAGGCCCGCATTGATTCCTACAGCCTTGAGGATCTGGTTTTTCCAAACATTAATCCTGTCATCGGTTTCACACATGATGTAGCGTGCGAGTTCTTTGAATGACTGAATGATCGGGTAATACGGAATATTGCGTTTGTACTGTTCAGCTTTGCCGACAATAAAATAGGCCCGCTTTGCCACCAAGGGCTTTTGAATTTCATTGATAAGCGACGATTTGCCGATGCCGGCTTGCCCGGATACCAGAAAAACTTCATTGCCGCCCTCGGCTACCCGGTCAAATGCCGTTATCAGCATGCTGATTTCAGCTTCTCGGCCAAAGAGTTTCCCCGTTAAATGAAAGCCTGTGCCCTCATCCTCCTGTGCCAGCTCAATACCGCTGATTTTGCCTTTTTCTTTAAGCTGCCTGGCGCATTTTTTGAAATCAACCATTACACCGTAGCCGCTCTGATAGCGGTCCTCAATCGTCTTGGAAATTAGTTTCATGACGATATCCGATAATACGGGCGGTAGGTCCGGTTTTTTTTTCGCAGGCGCCACGGGTTGTCTGGCAATATGGGCATGAATGATTTCAATGGGATCGTCTGAAATAAAAGGGGGGGCACCGGTTAACAGTTCGTAAAGAATTATTCCCAGGGCATAAATATCCGCTCCGGAGCCTACCGGTTGGTTCATTCGGCCAGTCTGTTCCGGTGCCATGTAGGGTAGTACGTGCCTGATAATCCATGGATCATAGATTTCTTCTTTAATGCGGACGGCCAAGCCGTATGCTCCGAAGCCGTTAATTTTTAAATGGTCACCGGAATTATCACAAAGAATCGTATCCGGCGTCATCGAAAGGTGGGCAACACCTTGGCTGTGGATTTCCCCCAATGTACGGGACAAATTTACCGCGATTTTAAGGAAGGAATCAACGTCCATATCGCCGGGCGTAAACCGTTTGTACAGAGGCAGGCCGTAAAAGGGCTCGGCGACAATGGCAATATTATCTTTGTGATCGAAAATATCATAAGCGTGAAAGACCCCTTCGCTGTCAAGCTTTCTGACCTTTTCATATTCATACTTGAAGCGGGCGATTTCTGAAGGCGTGGCATTGGCGGCATTAATAAGCTCAATAAAATACGGCTCATCATTTTCCGCTTTTTGTGTCCGGTAATAAACAGCCCCTGGATGTTCGTGGATCTTATCGATGATTCTATAATCTTTAATTGACTCCATAGGCTGAATAATGTGGGTGTGAATAAAAATATTAACTATTTTATTATTTCAAAAAATTGATTTTATGTCAAAGAAGTTATGGGAAATCAACTGATAAAAAAAAGGCGTATTCTAAGACGCCTATTTTTATTGACATTAGCATCGCCATGGTTTAAATATATCAAAATTTGGTATTGATAATTTTTCAGATTCTTAAACAGTTTTAAGGGGTTTAGATGGCTTTAAAACAACGCCGTGTCTCCACCCGGAGCCAGGTCTGGGAGGACACCCAGGCGACCATAACATTTTCGGACCCTACCCAGCCTGAACGCCGGAGCACGCTTTCGCTTAAAGGTAAAGTCAGGGATTTAGGCTCAAACGGCATGTTTTTGGAGACCGAGGAGCATATTGCGGCAAATACGGAATTGCACATTGAAATCTGTTTTGACCCCGCCTCCCATGTATCCAACCTGCCCATAAAAGCTAAAGGGGAAACCGTCCGCAGAAACGAGGAGGGCATCGGTATCAGGTTCACCGCCATCGATCTTCAGCGGCTTCAAAAATGCATTGTCGAAAAAATGAACCGTGTGGAAAGAGAGGCCAGATCAGTTTATACAATCGGCAGTGCTGACCGGGGCAAAACGAAAAAATAATACAGGTGTCCACAAATTCTAAGCGCCATCAATATTTGAAATTTCAATAAAAAAAAGACCTGCCGGCAGTCAACCCAAACTTTTCCATCTATTCCTAAAGGCCCCACTAAAATCAGAGCGGATGGCAATGTAAAAGTTCAAGCCAACCGAATCTCCGACAGTTAAGCAGACCGTAACAGTATATTCAAGGACGGGAAATGAAAACCAATTCAGAAACCCAGCGTTTTATGGAGCGAACAGAAATTGAATAATCCTGATTGATTTGCTATAGTAATTGCCAATTTTACAAGAACATACAAAGGGGTGGTTTAGTTGTCTGCAAACTTCAGAAGGAGCAATCATGGCACCGGAAATGGAAGTTGGGAAAAAAGATGAAATCCTGCACGGCTCTGAATCCGTGCTGCTTATCGATGACGAGGAGATGGTCCTGAATGTGAGCAGGGAACTGCTGGAGGGCCTTGGTTACCAGGTTTTAACTGCGGCCAGCGGCAAGGAAGCCATTTCCATCCTTGAGGCGAAAACCGGTGAGATTGATCTCGTAGTTCTGGATCTTACCATGCCGGAAATGAGCGGTGAGGAAACATTGAACCGCCTGAAATCAATCAATCCGAACGTACCAGTGCTGGTATCCACAGGTTTTTCTATAAACGAGAAGCTCCGAGAAGTCCTTCAGCAAAACTGCACCGGCTTTATCCAGAAGCCTTTCAACCTTCAGAAGCTGTCGCAGAAGGTGCGGGAAATGCTGGATGCTGAATAGCTTATCGGCGGGGTTTAGGTTGTAATAGTCAATTTTTTAAGGGGGTTGCAAATGGAGAAAGAAAAGGTCCTGTGCAGTTACTGCCGCCGCAAGCGATGTTTTTTCGGCGAAACGCAAAACGTCCCGGAGAACTGTCCGACAAAGATCCGCTCTGATCTTCTCGAACGGGCCAAGCAAACACTTCGCGAACCGGAAAACAAGGAGATGGCCCAGGCCGTGGCCAAGACTTGGAAAGATTACGGCAAGCTCACCCGCGTGGAGGAGACCGTACTGTATGCCAAACTCCGCGGTTTCAAGAAGCTGGGCATTGCCTTTTGCGTAGGGCTTTCTGAAGAAGCGGAAAAAATGACCAACGTCCTTTTAAATGAGGGTTTTGAAGTGACAGCGGTCTGCTGTATGTGCGCTGCGTTGTGCTCGGACGATGTGGATCTGCCGGATGAAGACAAGGTTATTCCCGGCTACCGTCAGCCCATGTGCAACCCTATCGGTCAGGCTGCCATCCTGGATGATGAGGGGTGTGATCTAATTATTCTTATAGGTCTGTGCGTAGGCGATGATACGCTTTTTATCAAACATGCCAAGGCGCCCGTAACCGTGCTGGCCGTAAAAGACCGCGTTTTGGCCCACAACCCCTTGGGGGCTCTCTATACCTCTCGGCACATCTATACCCGGATTAAAACCAAGCCCCCGAAAAAGGAAAACGCGTAAACAGGGAGGGAACCCGCCATGTATGTTAAAAAGATCGAAAGCATCCCAAAAGTCAAAGTCAGCACTGGCGCTAAAGCTTGGAAGCAGGTTTTAATCAGCGTGCAGGTAGCGCCGAATTTCGCCATGCGCCGGTTTATTCTGGAGCCGGGCGGCAGTATCCCCAATCATACCAATACGGTCGAACACGAACAGTTCGTGTTAAACGGCAGGGCCCGGATCGGTATCGGTGACAAGACCTATGAGATCGCCAAAAATGATTCCGTCTATATTCCGGCTGGCATGGCCCATTGGTACCAGGTGAAGGGTGAGGATCCCTTTGAGTTTATCTGCGTTGTTCCAAACAAAGAGGATGTTATCGAGGTGCTTGAAGAAGGTGCCTGAAAAACATGTTCCAGACAGATGTTATAATCCTCGTAACTGCTTTAACCTTGTCTTTCGGAACTTGAGCGAACTGCCCTCCGGTGAAGGCCAAATGAAAAAAGTTTTGATCGCTGAAGACAGCAAAACCCTGATTACCGCTCTTAAACAAAAGTCAAAATCAAGAAGAAATGACCGACTTCTACCATACGCACTACAAAGCCTATGACCAGCGCACCTTTACCATCGATCCCTCCTCCTTTCTGAGCCCGTTTCTTAAGGCCATTCCGCACGGCGCATCCATATTGGATATCGGCTGCGCCTCCGGCCGGGATCTGCTCTGGTTTAAAAACAAGGGCTTTGCCGTCACCGGGTTTGAGAAGTCTCGGGGACTTGCAGAACTGGCCCGTAAAAACGCCGGGTGCGAGGTCATTGAGGGAAACTTCGAGTCATATGATTTTTCCGCCCTGTCTTTCGATGCCGTTCTTGCCTCCGGCGCCTTTGTCCATATTTCCCATGACCGCCTTTTTTCAATCATCCAAAACATCCGCCGGGCGCTTGTTAATAACGGCTTCTTTTATATTTCCCTGAAAAAAGGCGAGGGCGAAAAAACCGACGACACCGGCAGAACCTTCTATCTGTGGCAGGATGCCGAGCTGCGTGCGCTTTTTGACCGGCTGGGGCTTGATGTGCTAAACTTTCAAAGCAGCGAAGCGATTCTTAATGCCAAGGACGTGT
>JAGYOX010000110.1 GCA_018399235.1 Desulfobacterales bacterium
GATTTAACCATGAACCATGAACCGTGAACCTTAAACCTTATACCTAATACCCAATACCTAAAACCTAATACCTTAAAGTTACTTAGAAGTGTTCCCCCCGGCCGAGGCCCGGGACCGAGCTTTGCAGTAACTTTTGCGACAGGTTAAAGGCACTGAGACGATTCATCCAATTTTGTCATTTCGAGCGGTAGCGAGAAATCTTTAACAAACAAGATTCCTCGTCGCTTTCGCTCCTCGGAATGACAGAGAGTTAAGCTTCTGGAATAATAATATATATTCTCAAGTTACTTAGAAGGAGAAAATTATGGCATACGCTGAGCTGAAGCCCCGCCTGGCTAAAGTAAAGGTCAAAAACATGAATGGAGAGTCTTTGGATATTGAATCCCTCTGGGCAGATCGCCCTGTCCTGCTATCGTTTCTCCGCCACTTCGGCTGACTTTTTGCCAAGCAGCAGGTGGCTGCCCTTATGACCATCAAAAATCATCTGGATGACGCCGGGATCTGGCTGGTTGCAATCGGCAGCGGCAGCCCGGATCATGCTGATGCGTTCGTTAAAACAAACGGATTTACGGGTGAAATTTATGTCAGTCAGGACCTTTCCGCATATCGCGCCTTCAAGCTTGTTCGTGGCCTCTGGCGCACGGTGGGTCCCGCTTCGATTTATCGCGGCATTCAAGCAATGAGAAATGGCTTTCGCCAGGGCTCCACTGCCGGCGATCCTTGGCAGCAGGGAGGCATTTTCCTGCTTGGACCCGGTGAAAGGCTGCTTTTCGAACATCGTGACCGGTTTGCCGGAGACCACGCGGACTTAGAGCAGGTTCTTGCCGCAATCCAATAAAGATGGCAAGCAGTCCTTGCTGCGCCTTTTTATCTACTTTCCGGATTACAGGCCGGCCAGTGAATCATCCGCGATAAAGGGCTTGAGCATATAAATAATATCGCTTTCCCTGGTTGGGTAGGGTGTCATGACGTTCTCCCAGTAAAGCGCCTCAACCCTTTGGCCGGTCTGGATGGCCTGCTTGAAGATGTTAATCAGGCCGGAGGCGTTATCAGAGAGAATATGCGCACCTAAAACACGGCTCTTTTCATCCACAAGCACTTTGTAGGCGGCATGTGTCATGCCTATGCGCCGGTAGGTGGGCCAGGAAAGGTTAACATCCATGCTTTTATAGTAACGAATTTTTTTTGTTTTAAGCTCCTCTTCGGTGGCCCCGACCTTGGCATACTGGGGATAAGTGAACAGAATGGCGGGAACCGCCCCATAATCCATCACCGCGCCTTGACCGCCCTGAATGTCCGCCAGAATGTTCTTGGCGGCCACACATGCCTCATAATCCGCCACGCGGGAGAGTTGAACGGTGGCCGCGCAGTCGCCCACGGCATATACCTGCGGATTGGTTGTCCGCATTTTTCTGTCCACCGTGATCCCTTGCCGGCTATAGCCGACATGCCCTTTCTCCAGATCAAGGCTTGCGATGGCGGGGGAACGGCCGGCGCCGTGAACCACAAGATCCACGATGAGATTTGCGCCATCCCCGGTATGGACCACACAGCTGTCAGCTGTTTTCTCAATGCCGGTTATCTGCACATCCGTTTGAATTTGTATCCCTTCCGCCCGGGAGGCCGCCACGAGTTGATCCACCATTTCCCCATCAAACGGACTTAACGGCCGGGAGGCAGCCTCCAGGATATGAATCTCCGCGGCCGAACCCAGATGCGCGGCAAAATGAGCGAACTCAAAGGATATAAAGCCGCCGCCCACAAATGCAATCCGGGGCGGCAGCCGGTCGAGTTCCAGAAAATCGCTGCTGGTGGCCATGTGTTCGGCACCGGCAAACGGCAGGTGGGTCGGATGGGCGCCCGTGGCAAGGACGATGTAGCGTCCCTGGATCGATTCCTTATCAACCATCAGGAGGGTCTTATCCTGAAATGCAGCGGTGCCGGCGATAAAATCAATGCCGGCGTCTTTGAGCCCCTTTCGGGTGGCATCTGGAATGGCTTGGGTAAAGGTCCGTTTTTCATCCCGAATCCGGGTCCAGTCCGTTTCCGGCAGCCGAGTGACGCCTTTTTCCTCCAAATGACGAGCCCGGGCCATGGTCTCAGCGGCTTCATAGTACCATTTTTTCGCCTGGCAGCCAGCCAGTGCGCAAACGCCGCCGGGCGTTGGACTGTTCTCCACCAGGGCGACGGAGAGTCCATATTCATTCAGGATGTGGGCGGCTGTCTGACCGCCTGTTCCGGAACCAATAACCACCGCATCATAGGATTTAATCATGGCGCTTCTCTCCCTTAGTCTTTAAGCCTGTTATTCTAAAGGCTCCTATCAGTCCGGCGAATCCATCATTATCTGCAACTCGCTGATGGGGATTTCTTCGACCACGGCCCGGCCCATTTTTTCCAACAACACGAAATGGAGTACGTCCCCCTCCCGTTTTTTATCCCGGGCCATGGCATCCATAATCTGGTGCCTGTCCACCCTGCTTTTAAGCGGCAATTGAAAAGCGGTCAACAATCTTGCCAGCCGTTCGACGGACTGCCGGTCAAGCATCTTTCGGCTCTCCGATAGCCTGGCCGCCAACATCATGCCAATGCTAACCGCTTCCCCGTGGGGAAGCCCCTCGGTTTTTTCCACGGCATGGCCGAAGGTGTGGCCGAAGTTTAGCTTACGCCGCTCGCCTTTTTCGCGTTCATCCTGGTTGACGACACTGGCTTTTATGGCCACCGATTCATACACCACCCGCTCCATAACCCCGGCCTCCAGGGAAAATGCCCGGCTGCTCTCGCGCTCCAGAAAATCAAAATAATCGGCATCCGCGATGGCGGCATGTTTGACCACCTCGGCGAATCCGCAGGATAGTTCTCGCTTCGGGAGGGTCTTCAGCATTTGAGGGTCACACACGACAAACTCAGGCTGGTTAAAGACGCCGACCATGTTTTTGTACCCTTTGAAATTTACCCCGGTTTTGCCGCCCACGCTGGCGTCCACCTGGGCAAGCAGGGTGGTGGCCACGTAACCGAATCGTACGCCCCTTAGATATGTGGACGCCACAAAACCGGTAATATCGCAGACAATGCCGCCGCCGATACCGACCAGAAAAACCGAGCGGTCGGCCTCGCAGGCGATCAGCTGATCATAAATTGCCGAAACGGTCTCAAGCGTCTTGACCCTCTCCCCCTGGCCGATGGTAATCACTTCTTCAACCGGAAAACGGCTTCCGTAAAGCCGGGCCAAGTTGTCATCGGTGATGATGATGACGCGGTTTGCGGGGAGATAGTCATGTATGCGCTCAAAGGTCTCACCTACAAGAATCTTCGAATTGCCGGTGCTCCCTGATATGGATAGCGTTTTCATTGAGTCGCTCCTGATACCTATTTCAACCTTTCTGTTGTCTGAAACACATCATATATGGCCCGCATCTGTTTGCAAAGCACTTCAAACTGCTGCGGATAAAGCGACTGCACGCCGTCGCTTCTGGCTTTTTCCGGCTCATTATGGACTTCCACCATCACCCCGTGGGCGCTGACCGCTGCCGCCGCCCGGGCAAGCGGCATCACCTGATCCCTAAACCCCGCCGCATGGCTGGGGTCCACAATGATTGGCAGGTGGCTCTCCCGCTGGACCACGGGGACGGCCGAAAAATCCAGTGTATTTCGGCTGTGCCGGACAAACGTGCGCACCCCCCGCTCACAAAGAATAACATTGGGATTTCCCTCGGCCATGATATATTCTGCAGCCATCAGCCATTCTTCGACGGTCGCGGACATCCCCCGCTTTAACAGCACCGGCCGCTTCGATTGGCCGGCACGCCGAAGCAAACTGAAATTCTGCATATTCCGGGTGCCGATCTGTACGATATCCGCATATGCTTCAACCATATCAAAACACACGAGATCCATCACTTCGGTGACCACCGGCATACCAGTCGTTTGCCTCACTTTTTCAAGAATTTTCAAACCCGCCTCCCCCAATCCCTGAAATGAATAGGGAGATGTCCGGGGCTTAAACGCGCCGCCGCGAAATATTTCGGCACCGGCTGCCTTGACCTGCTCGGCGATCACCATTGCCTGGTCTTCACTCTCTATGGCGCATGGCCCGGCAATAATAACCATACCCTGGTTGCCAATTTTTACACCGCCGACCGAAACGACAGTATCTTCCGGCTTGGTTTCCCGGCTGACCAGCTTGAATGGACGGGTTACCGTAATCGCTTCTTTTACCCCCGGCAGTTCCTGAACCCAGGTGGAATCTACCGGCTCTTTATTGAATAATACGGCAATCGAAACCCGATCCCCGCCTGGAATCGGCCGAGCTTTGTATCCCTTTGCCTCAAGCTCGCTGATTACGGCCTCAATCTGTTCTTTACCGGCATCCCGGCGCATGACGACTAACATGACTCTATCTCCTTAATAATTTTTTTTACGAAGCCATCACAAAAAAAACCGCGGGATCTTCTTCTGGAGAAGCCCCGCGGTTTCAATCAGTTACATATCTTTTCAATGGTTAAATCGGCACCGGCCGTAGGGCACACCCCTTGGTATCGCGCTTACGCCACCACCAAAACCATTGATGATATGTTTTAACCATTTAAAATTTATCCTATAGATTATATAATTTACTATAGGCTATTTTATAATCCGAAATATTTCTATTGTCAATGGGGATGATAAACTAAAAAAGCCCTTTTCCATTAAGGGGGTCTCTAAAAACCGCTAAGCCCAATACAGACAGGGCCTGGCAAATTATTAGACCGTTTAAACGCCATTGTTTACTTGACTGATACGGATTCTAAGGATAAAAAAGATATTTACATAGTTATTTACTTAACCGTCAACGGCGATACGTTGGAGGGGAAAATGGCATTTGTTAATTCGGATGAATTTCTGTCTAGATCAGAGGTAGCCCAGGCAATTAGTTCCAATAACACCGTACTGCAAAAACGTTTGAATTTTATCCCCGAACTCTGCCCGGTCTTTAAAAACCCTTACACCCACCTCGAATCTGACACCCGTTACCGGTTTAAGGTTCATCCCGCCTGCCGGGATCAGCTTCCGGATATCATTAATAATCCGGTGCAAACGGTTATCGGAACGACCTCCCCGGATGACGGCCTTCGGCAGACCTATCAAAAAAAACGCCATATCGGCATCGTTTTTTCCGGCGGCCCGGCGCCGGGCGGCCATAATGTCATTGCCGGGGTTTTTGACGCCATGATGGCGGCCAATCCGGAAAACCGGATTTTTGGTTTTCTCATGGGACCGGACGGCCTTTTGGAGGGCAATTATATTGAACTCACAAGCGAAATAATTGAAAACTATCGGAACCTCGGCGGTTTTTCCATGATCCGGACCGGCCGGACGAAAATCGACACCAAGGGGAAGATCGCCCTGGCCCGGGAAACCTGTAAAGCCCTTGATCTGGATGCCCTCGTGATCGTCGGAGGAGATGATTCAAATACCAATGCGGCACTTCTTGCCCAGGAACTCCATAATGACGGCATCCAAGTTATCGGGGTCCCTAAAACCATTGACGGCGACCTTCAGGCCCGGGATGAAGACGGGAATACGCTATGCGCCATTTCATTCGGTTTTCACACCGCCGCCAGAGCTTTTGCCAATGATATCAGCAATCTCTCCACAGACTGCAGTTCAGATGCCAAATACTGGCATATCTGCAAGGTCATGGGCCGCTCCGCCAGTCACCTTGGTCTTGAAGTCGGCCTGCAGGTACATCCCAACATTCTGGTGATCGGTGAAGAACTGGCCGAGTTTGTCGACACCGAACGTCTGGAAAGGGCCATCAAGCAAGGCACCACTGATTACACCGCTTACGGTATGACCCTTCGACACCTGTCCCGGGTGATCTGCGACGGCATCGTACGCCGGGCGGCGGTGGGCAAAAACTATGGTGTCATTATCATTCCCGAAGGTGTTCTGGAATTTATCAATGAAATTCAAATATTTATCATCAAGCTGAACACAATCATCGCCGACTACAACGACACCCATGATACGGATTTTCATACGGATTTTCCCACCCTTGAGGATAAGCTGGACTACCTGCGGCGTCTGGCCAGGCTTTCCCGCGAGGAAAATACGTTCACTATCTGGAATACCAGGGATGACGATCTTTTCAATGATATCCCGGAATTCTTCCAGGAAGGACTGCTCACCGAGCGCGACAGCCATGGCAATTTCCAGTTTTCACAGGTACAGACGGAAAAGGTGATCATGGGACTTGTTAAGGACTACTTGAAAATCCTCCAGGAAAAAGGCGATTACCGCTTGGGCATCGAGAGGGATTGGTACCGGCGAACTTTAGAAAAAAGCGGGCTTGATGCAGATGCATATGGCCCTCTCCTCTTTAAAAATTACGATACCGCCGATCGTTTTTTACTGGTACGCCAACCGATCGTATCCCTGAAAACCCTGAAACAGGAGCTTGTCAAAACCGGAGCGCTCGATGAAGAGGACGAGATACCGGCGTCGGTGCAGAAAATATTTCTGGCCTCGGTTCCCAATTTCAAAACCCAGAATCACTTTTACGGCTACGACGGACGGGGCAATGACCCGACATGGTTTGACTGCACCTATGCCTACAATTTGGGCTGGACCGTGTTCTCATTGATCGCCTCAGGCGCTACCGGCCAGATGGCGGGGATTAAAAATCTGGAAAAAAAATTTTCAGACTGGGAACCCATCGGCATCCCGATCGGTCCCATGATGCATCTTGAAGAGAGAAAAGGAAAGCTGGCCCTCGTGCTGGAGCGCACAACCGTTGATATCGAGTCCCCGGCGTTTCAGATCGTTAAATCTTTACGCGAAGCATGGCTGGCCGCCGAACCCGGGCCGGATGATTACCGGCGGCCGGGCCCGGTGCGCTATGCCGGCAGTGGCGAAGACGATCAGCCCCTGACCCTTATTTTAAACCATCTGGGGGGGCAATAAGACTGACTCCTATTTCCCCATCAGTTTAACCAGATGACCGGCGATTCCATCAAACGCCTTGGCCGCCTCTGAGTCCCTATATGCATCCTGAAAGGAGGAGCCGCTGTCGCCCGCCTTTACCAGGTTGGGATCAAAGGGGATCCGTCCCAAAAAATTGATTCCGAATTCCTTAGCGGTCTTTTCCCCCCCGCCGGTACCGAACAGTTCCACTGTTTTGCCGCAGTGGGGGCATACATAGCCGCTCATGTTTTCAACCAGCCCAAAAAGCTCCCGTTCAATTTTTTTACAAAAGTTAATGGATTTACGGATATCCCAAAGCGCAACCTCCTGTGGGGTGGTCACGATAATCGGCCGGCAATCCGTAATCGTCTGGGCCACGCTTAAGGGTTCATCCCCGGTTCCGGGTGGGGAATCGACGATGAGAAAATCCAGCTCTCCCCAGTCCACATCTGAAATAAACTGACTGATGGCCGAATGCTTCAACGGCCCCCGCCAGATAACCGCATCGTCTTTGTTGGGCATCAAGGATTCAATAGAAACCGCCTTGAGCGTATCCGAATAAGGTATCGGAGCCAGCTTTTGGTTTTCACTGGCACCGATCATCCCATCCAAGCCCAGCATGCGGGGAACATCCGGCCCATGAAGATCGACGTCCATGATACCTACTTTATAGCCCTTGTTTGCCATTGCAATAGCGATATTAACCGAAACACTGGTCTTTCCGACACCACCTTTGCCGCTCATGACCAGAAACTTGTGCTTGATTTTACCAAGCACATCCTTTATCTCCTGCTGCTGTATTTCTCTGGATCTCTGCTGATCCTGCGCACGCCTGGAGGATTTCTCTGAGCCCTCAGCCATTTTTCCTCTCCTTTATTTAATACTTGTATACAAAAATTTATCAGTCTGCATACCCATGCCAACTGCTATTGATCATCAACCGGATTGATGGACCCGTCTGCCTCGTCTGCCGATACCCGGTAGACATTTTTATGCGAACATGCAGGGCACTTTGACGGCGGACCGGTTCCGCAGGCTTCGTTCCATTCATAGTTGCACTTGTCGCAGCGAAAAAGCCGTTCAGTACTGCCGATCTGGTAGTTTCCGCCTTCAATGCTGATCGCCTTGCCTTTGATCAGTGCATCCGCAACTGTTTTACGCGCCCGCTCGATAATTCGGCCGAATGTCGCCCGGGAAACCTGCATCTGGCGGCCGGCCTGTTCGTGGGAAAACCCTTCTAGGTCAGCAAGCCTCAACGCCTCCCGTTCATCAATGGTTAAATGAGTCTCTTCCAGATCAAGCATTGGAATCCCCCGGGGCTTAAAGTAGCTAATGCCGGGGTTGTATGCAACGAACCGTTTTTTATGCGGTCTTCCCATGGCTTTCCTTTTTGAGCATATTCTCAAAAAACATATATAAAATAAATCTCCCTTCCGAAGTTGTCAAGGCCATAAAAAAAAGAATTTATTGCCTGTTTTTCCGGCGCACCCTCACTGATTCGGCATGGGCGCCAAGCCCCTCAGCTTCCGCCAGTCGGATAACGTCATCGGCTTCCAGCCCCATGGCGTCCTCGGAATAACATATCAGACTGCTCTGCTTCATGAATGTATCCACTGACAGGGCTGATGAAAAGCGAGCGGTTCCGCCGGTGGGCAGTACATGGTTCGGTCCGGCCACATAGTCTCCCATGGGTTCAGGGGTGAAATGTCCCATAAAAACCGCGCCGGCGTTTTGAATCATACCAAGGTATTCGAACGGGTTGGCAACCAGAAGCTCCAAATGCTCGGGCGCAATCCGGTTGCCCAGGGAAAGCGCGGTTGACATATCCTGGACCACCATAATCCCGCCGTAGGCTGACAGCGACTCGCGGGCGATATCCCTGCGGGAAAGCGCCTCAAGCTGCCGCTCCACTTCACCGACCGATTGTTCGGCAACGACCTTAGAGTTTGTGATCAGCAATGCGGATGCCAAAGGATCATGCTCAGCCTGGGACAACAAATCTGCGGCAATAAATTCAGGATTCGCCGAATCATCGGCAATCACCAGAATCTCACTCGGCCCGGCGACCATGTCGATCCCCACAGTGCCGGCCACCAGCTTCTTGGCAATGGTTACATATATATTGCCCGGCCCCGCAATAACGTCCACTTGCGGCAGGGTTTCAGTACCGAACGCCAGTCCGGCAATAGCCCAGGCGCTGCCGACCTTGTAAACCGCATCCATCCCGACCCGCCGGGCTGCTACCAGTAGATGCGGATCTACGGTGCCGTCCTTGCGCGGGGGCGTCACCATGACGACGTCTTTGACACCTGCGATTCGGGCCGGAATAGCCCCCATCAGCACCGATGAAACCAACGGGGTCATCCCGCCTTTTGCGCCCGGCACATAAACTCCCGCAGCATTTACCGGATTGACCAGTTGACCGAGGAAAACACCGGGACGGGCGGCCTGAAACCAGGAGTTTTTAAGCTGCCGCCGGTGAAAGCTTTCTATCTGACTGGCTGCCCGATCCATCGCATTTAAAAAATCCCCGTCCACCTTTTTTCCCGCTTCCTCAAAGGCCTTTGCTTCTACAGTCAGTTCATCTTCGCTCATTTCGGGCGCATCGAACTTTCGGGTATATTCGATCAGTGCGGAATCCCCGCGGCTACGAACCCCATCCAGTATCTCTGACACCGCCCGGATATCATCGGCATTAAATGACAGCCCGCGCCGGGTAATGGCATCTATTCGTTTCTCCGCTTCAGCAGAGGGATAATTCAAAACATCCATGTCGTATTCCCTGTCCTTCTTGCCTGGTCCGGGCGATTGTGATACAAATCAGATTTACCTTTATGCCAACACATATGATATGTCAACTTTCTGCGCCCTCTCTTTCAGACCTATAATAAGTATATTCTCAAATACTTAAACCTAGATTTGACATATATAAAAAATTTTGTCATTAATTTTTATTTAATTTTAAAATTGACTGCAAAAATAACCCCATTGGAAGGAGAAAACCGATGACCGAAAAACGGATTTATAATTTTAACCCGGGCCCGGCAACCCTGCCGCTTCCGGTATTGGAAGAAATGCAAAAGGAGATGCTGAACTATCAGGAAAGCGGAATGTCTGTTATGGAAATCAGCCACCGCTCCAGCTTGTTTGATAACATCATCAATGATGCGATTGAACGGACCAAGCGCCTGCTCGGTCTGGATGACCGGTTTCAAGTGCTTTTCCTGCAAGGCGGCGCAAGCCTTCAGTTTGCCATGATCCCCATGAACTTCCTGCCTGATGGTAAGTCAGCCGATTACGTAAACACCGGCACATGGTCAACCAAAGCCATCAAAGAAGCTGAAATCCAGAATAAATCACACCATGTCGTTGCGTCATCCGAAGACCGGGACTTCGCCTATATTCCCAAAAATATCGGATTCAACAAAGATGCGGCCTTTGTGCATATCACCTCCAACAATACCATCAAAGGCACCCAGTGGCATGAATTTCCGGATACGGGCGATGTCCCCATCATATCCGACATGTCGTCAGACATCTTTTCCCGGCAACTCGACATTGACAAATTCGGCATGATATATGGCGGCGCCCAAAAGAATATCGGTCCCTCAGGCATCTGCATGGCCATCATCCGAGACGACATGTTCAAACTGATCCCGGCGGGTATTCCCTCCATGTTGGATTACAATACGTTTCTCAAAAAGAATTCCCTTTATAATACGCCGCCGACTTTCAGCATCTATACGGTGCAGCTGGTGCTCAAATGGATCGAAGAAACCGTGGGCGGACTTGCCGCCATGGAACAGCGGAACCGGGAAAAGGCGGAAACCCTTTATAGCTATATTGATTCCAGTGACTTTTTCCGCGGCACCACGGACACGGACAGCCGATCCTTTATGAACGTCACCTTCCGCCTGCCCAGCGAAGACCTGGAGAAGAAGTTCATTGAAGAGGCTACCAATAGCGGATTGGGCGGCCTAAAGGGGCATCGTTCCGTAGGCGGATGCCGCGCCTCTATCTATAACGCCATGCCGGTTGAAGGGGTTAAGGCGCTGGTAGAGTTCATGCAGAAATTTGAGAAAGCCAACGGCTGATGGCTTCGTAAAAAAGT
>JAGYOX010000111.1 GCA_018399235.1 Desulfobacterales bacterium
AGTCCCGGGCTGTGACCCGGCGGGGTTACTTCCTTTCTGCAAAAATACCGCGCCAGCGGAATAAACCGCTTTTTATGAAGCCATCAAAAAATTGCTTGACAAATATGAATGGTATTCATTAGATAATAAAAATAAGGGATATATCTAAAATGACAGCATCATTCAATTACATTAAACAGATTGACATCAACGGTTGCTGGTGGTGGTGGGTCCAGAGAAACGGGCCTGCCGGCGGCTGTCTTTGCTTATGAGATAACTTCCTGAAAAGACAAAAAATTTTTAAAACCGTGGGCGGCCAAGCCCACGGTTTTTTTATTTTAAAAAGGCCGTGGGAAATGGCGCATTCCCTTGGCCTTTTTTTATGGCTTCGTAAGAATCCATAAAAACGATTAATTTAAAGGAGCGATGAATGCAACTGCAGCAGTTCCCGGATCAAAACCGATTCAAACAGCTTTACCGGACATACAACGTGATCCCCATATGCAGGGAAATCCTGGCCGACCGGGATACGCCGGTCTCGGTTTTGGAGAAAATCGATGATAAAAAAGGCCCTGCCCTGCTTCTGGAAAGTGTTGAAGGTGGGGAGCGGTGGGGACGGTTCAGTTTTTTGAGCACCTCCGCCCGGACGCACGTTAAAATCTTCAGGGATATTGTGGAGATACAGAAAAACGGCAATACTGAAAAGTTCCCCCACGGCAACGCCCCCTTTGACATCGTCAGGCAGTTCATGAAACGCTATAGACCAGCCGACATTAATGGCCTGCCCCGGTTCTGGGGCGGGCTGGTGGGCTACATCACCTATGAAGCAGTCTCTTTTTTCGAGGAGATCCCCCATCAATGGCCGGCTGAAAAACCGCTGGCGCATTTTGTGATGCCCGATGAAGTCCTGATTTTTGACAACATCCGGAATACCCTGCAGATAATTGCCATTTCCTATACATCTGACGACCCGGATCCGGACAGCGCCTTTGACCGTGCGGTAGAACGGATTGACAGGCTTCATAACATCATCATGAAGCCTTTTGTCGAGCCGTCGGTTGGGATCCAGGCCCCCATGGACCTGAAGCCGGTTTATGACGAAGAGGATTTCCGCAGCCGGGTGGAAAAAATCATATCGTATATAACGGCCGGCGAGGTCATCCAAACGGTTGTTTCACAACCGTTTGTTTCAGCAGCGCCAACTGATCTGATCTCGCTTTACCGGGCCCAGCGCTATATCAACCCCTCTCCCTATTTGTTCTTTTTAAAGCTCGAGGAAATGGCTCTTGTCGGATCATCGCCTGAGACGATGGTACGGCTGGAAAACGGTGTGGCAACACTTCGACCGATTGCCGGCACCCGGCCCCGGGGGGAAACCGAACAGACGGACCGGGCTCTGGCGGATGAACTGTTAAAAGATGAAAAAGAGCGGGCCGAACACCTGATGCTGGTCGACCTGGGGCGAAACGATTTAGGCCGGGTGGCTGAGACCGGAACTGTCCAGGTGACGGATCTCATGTTCATTGAGCGGTATTCACATGTCATGCACATGGTGACCAACATATGCTGCGATCTGCGGCCGGAATACGACGCCTGGGATCTGTTGGCCGCAAGCTTTCCGGCAGGCACGCTCTCCGGTGCTCCGAAAGTTCGGGCCATGGAAATTATATCTGAAATGGAGGATTTTCCGCGGGGGCCATACGGCGGTGCTGTCGGCTATATCTCATTTTCCGGCAATATGGATCTGGCGATTACCATACGGACCGCCTGCATTGAAGACGGCAGGCTCACCGTAAACGCCGGCGCCGGTATTGTATACGATTCAGACCCGGAAAAAGAGCGCGTTGAAACCTTGAACAAAGCCATGGCCATACAGCGAGCGCTTGAACTCATCAACCGGCAAAATCAAACAGGAGATAACTAATGATCATTATGGTCGATAACTATGACTCATTTACCTATAACCTGGTGCAGTACTTGCGCCAACTGGATGCGGAGGTCCGGGTACTTAGAAACGACAAATTTTCAATGGATGATTTAAAGACCGGCACGATGAGCGGCATTGTTATCTCCCCCGGCCCGGGAATGCCGGAAGCGGCAGGCCTTTCCATCCAGGTTATCCGGGAATTTTCCGGAAAAGTGCCCATACTGGGCGTCTGCCTGGGACATCAGGCCATTGCCGCCGCGTTTGGCGGAAGTATTGTCTCCGCCAAAAAAATCATGCACGGCAAAACTTCAACCATCAAAGCTGACGGCAAGCGGCTGTTTGCCAAAATCAACAAGCCCTTTACTGCCATGCGTTATCATTCACTGGCGGTATCCCGAACCGGGCTTCCGGACTGTTTGGAAATAACCGCTGAATCCTCTGATGGCGAAATTATGGGCCTTAGGCATCGCTCTCACCCGACCGAAGGCATTCAGTTTCATCCGGAATCAATCATGACATCCATCGGCAAACGCATCCTGCGAAACTTTATTAATATGGCGAAAGAGGAGGAAACCGGTCATGTTCACTGAAAAATTAAGGAGAATCACCCGGCGCGAAGACCTGGATAGCTCTGAAATGGCGCAAATGATTGACGAAATATTTTCCGGCAACCTCACGGACGCACAGATCGGGGCTTTTATGGCTGCCCTGGCCACCAAGGGGGAAACCTATGAAGAGCTGGCCGGCGCGGCCAACGCCATGCGGCGAAAAGCCCTAAGGATTGAAACCCCGGCTTCAACCATTGTCGACATCGTGGGAACTGGAGGGGATGGGGCCATGACCTTTAATATTTCAACTACCACCGCATTTGTCGTCGCCGGCTGCGGGGTCACGGTGGCCAAACACGGCAACCGATCCGTCTCCAGCCAGTGCGGCAGCGCCGACGTGCTGGAGGCGTTAGGCATGAACCTGGACCTTGATCCGGAGCTTGTTGAAGAGGCAGTGACCGACATTGGGATCGGTTTTCTTTTTGCGCCCAAGTATCACGGGGCCATGCGTTTTGCCGCCACCGCCAGAAAGGATGTTGCCATCCGGAGCATTTTTAATATGCTGGGCCCGCTCACCAACCCGGCGGCAGCCAACTGTCAGGTTCTTGGCGTATATGCCCCTGAGCTGACGGAAATGTTTGCCCGGGCGCTGCAAAAACTTGGATCCCGAAGAGTCTTTGTGGTTCACGGCCATGATGGATTGGATGAAATCACAGTCTGCGCGCCGACCCGGATATCAGAACTAAAGGACGGCCGCATCCAAACCTATGATATCTCACCGGAACAGTTTTTCGAAGAGCCGGCAGATCCGAAAACTCTTGTTGGCGGGAGTCCTGCTGAAAACGCAGATATAACATTGAAAATTTTGGACGGTGAGAAAGGGCCGCGTCGAAATGTAATCCTGATCAACTCAGCGGCCGCCCTGGTCGCCGCCGGCAAGACGGATAAACTGCCGAACGGCATCCGGATGGCCGAAGAAGCCATTGACAGCGGGAGCGCAAGAAAAAAGCTTGACGAGTTGATCGCATTCAGCCGGGAGAATGCCTGATGCGGGAAGATTTTTTAAAAAAGGTCACGGAACAAAAAAAGTCCGACATCCGGTTGGCGCGAAGGCGCCGGTCGGAGCAAAGCCTCAGGCGCGATGCTGAAACACGGGATAACCGGCGCCCGTTTATCGAACGGCTGACACCGACCGATACGAAGGATATACACATTATTGCGGAAGTTAAGCGTGCTTCGCCGTCAAAAGGCGATATTCGCGCCGATCTGGACCCGGCTGAACTTGCAGCGGCCTATGAACGAGGCGGGGCGTCGACGGTTTCTGTTCTGACAGAGACGCACTGGTTCAAAGGCGGCATAGAGGATCTGCAGGCTGTCAGAGCAGCCACCGGTTTGCCGGTACTCAGGAAAGACTTTATCTTTACCCCCTATCAGATCTATGAATCCGCAGTAATCGGCGCGGATGCCGTGCTGTTGATCGTCGCCCTCTTGAGTCCAAAGCAACTGGAAGAATACCTGGCGATCTGCGAGTCGGTCGGCCTGGATGCCCTGGTGGAAATCCACAGTCCGGCGGATATGGAAACCGTTAAAAAAAGCAATGCGCGCTTAATCGGCATCAACAACCGGAACCTGCGAACGCTTGAAACCGATATCCAAATCGCCATAGACATGGCAAAAAATTTGAGTTCCGGCCAGATCCCTGTGGCCGCAAGCGGCATCCGGACACGGGCGGATATTGAAAAAAACAGAAATTCAGGGGTATACAATTTTCTGATTGGAGAACACCTGGTTTTGGCTGAGGACCCGGAACGATTTTTACGACTACTTATAAAATAACAACAGAAGGTGAGATGAAAAAAACCAGGCAAACATGCGAAATCAAGATATGCGGACTTACCGATCCGGATCAAGCCCTCGCGTGTGCGGAGATGGGAATTCAGGCTATCGGGCTTGTATTTTACCCAAAAAGCAAACGATGCGTCAGCACCGGAAAAGCGCTCCAAATCAGCCGGGCTTTGCCAGAAACGGTTCAAACCATAGGGGTATTTGTCAATGAGACTGCGGATGCGATACTTGAGATCGCTGAAAAAAGCGAACTAACCGGCGTTCAGCTGCACGGACAGGAGCCTCCGGAGGTCATTCAAAAACTCGAAGCAAACGGCCTGACGGTTATCAAGGGCCTATATTTGAAGGGGGAGCCGTCGATTACGGAGGTTGCCCAATATGAGGCGGACGCCTATTTAATTGAATGCGCCAAAGGCATTCTTCCCGGCGGCAACGCCATGGCCTGGAACTGGCAGGAGGCCTCCGGATTTGGAGACAAGCATGCTTTCATCCTGGCCGGCGGCCTGGAACCGGAAAATGTATCCACGGCCATCGAAGATGCCCGGCCCCATGCTGTGGATGTAAGCTCAGGGGTTGAAATCTCCCCCGGCAATAAAGACGTGAATAAAGTCAGGGCATTCGTGGATGCGGTTCATCAACTCAAATGCCACTACCCCATAAGGAGGATTTTTAATGCAGATGAAAAATAAATACGAAGACAAGTCCGAAAACAGATACGACATAAACCGTTTTCCGAATGAAAACGGGCATTTTGGCCCTTACGGCGGGAGATACGTGGCGGAAACCCTGATGCCTGCGCTGATTGAGCTGGAGGACGCATTTCACAAGTTTGTCCCGGACCCGGCGTTTCAAGCCGAATTCAAGGAACTGCTGAAAAACTATACGGGCCGCCCCACTCCGCTTTTTTATGCCGAACGCTTAAGCCGCCATTTAAACGGCGCCCGGATATATCTCAAGCGGGAGGATCTCACCCACACCGGGGCCCACAAAATTAACAACACCCTCGGCCAGACCCTTTTGGCACGCTGGATGGGTAAAAAGAAAATCATTGCCGAGACCGGTGCCGGCCAGCATGGCGTGGCAACCGCTACGACAGCGGCCTACTTCGGCATGGAATGCAAAATTTTCATGGGTGTGGAAGACATTCGGCGCCAGGCGCCCAACGTTCATCGCATGAAACTTCTTGGCGCGGAGGTGGTGCCCGTGGACTCGGGTACCGGCACATTGAAGGATGCCATGAACGAGGCAATCAGATACTGGGTGGCGGAAGTCCGGGATACATATTATGTTATTGGGTCGGTTGCCGGCCCCCACCCCTACCCCCATATGGTAAGGGAATTCCAGAAGGTTATCGGTGAAGAGACCTATAGTCAAATCCTCGATGAGGCCGGACGCCTGCCAAACCTTCTGGTCGCCTGTGTGGGCGGCGGCAGCAACGCCATGGGACTTTTCTATCCGTTTTTGAATGAGCCGGTGGATATGCTGGGGGCGGAGGCCGCTGGATTCGGAATCGCCACCGGCAAACATGCGGCCACATTGTGCGCCGGTACGCTGGGAGTGCTGCACGGCTCCAAGTCCTATCTTCTGCAGGATGAATTCGGCCAGATCAAGGAAGCCCATTCCGTTTCAGCAGGCCTTGACTACCCCGGCGTCGGCCCCGAGCACGCCCTGCTCAAGGATTTCAAACGGGTAAGCTATGTCGCCATAGATGATAATCAAGCCCTTGAGGCGTTTCATCTTTTGTGCAGAAAAGAGGGCATCATTCCCGCGCTTGAAAGCGCCCACGCGGTAGCAGCGGCAATGATTGAAGCCACGAAACGGCCGGCTGAGGAGATTATCGTTGTGAACCTCTCCGGCCGGGGTGATAAGGATCTGGGAATTGTCACCTCCACTTGAGAGCCTTTTGAGACATGAAATTTTTAGTGGCATAAATAACAGGGAGCGCAGCATATATGAACAGAATAAATAATAAATTCAAAGAGTTGAAAGAAAAACATCAAGCAGCACTTGTAGGTTTTGTCACCGCAGGGGACCCGGATATCAAAACCTCCCAAAAAATCATTAAAACCATGTGTGATAGGGGCGTGGATATTCTCGAGCTGGGCGTGCCCTTTTCCGACCCTACGGCTGACGGGCCGGTGATTCAGCGGTCCTCCACAAGGGCGTTAAAGCATGGGGTATATTTAAAGGATGTTATAGAAATGACCCGGGAGCTCAGGAAAACCAGCCAGGTTCCGGTGATCCTGTTTAGCTACTACAACCCGATAATGTCCTACGGAACCAAAGCGTTCTACAAGGATGCCATGAATGCGGGCGCCGACGGCCTTTTGGTTGTTGATTTGCCGTCTGAAGAGGCGAATGAACTCATCTCAAGCTGGAATGCGGATGAATTCGCCTTTATTCGTCTGGTTGCCCCTACCACACCCAAAGAACGCATGGCAAGGATCACCGCCAATGCCTCCGGGTTTCTGTACCTGGTTTCAAAAACCGGTGTTACGGGCAGCGACGGACTGGATACCACGGACATCAGCCAGCACACCGATCTCCTCCGCTCCGTCACAGACCTTCCCATTTGCGTGGGGTTCGGCATCTCGACGCCCGAGCATGTGAACACCATTTCCGCATTTGCCGACGGCGTAGTAATCGGCAGTGCGTTTGAGCGTATGATCGAGGAAAACCTGGACAGCCCGGATTTGCCTGCTATGATGGGGGCGATGACGGCGGAGTTTAAGGAGGCTACAATGCTGGCTTCATAGTACAACCAAAATCAAAGCCGCCAAAACTCAACACCGGTTTTGGCCGCAGCCTTGGGATCGAGAATGGATTTGACATCGATGAGGCAGCCCTCGGAATTCAACAGGTTCACATATTCCTGTATGGCCATGTCCTTGTAGAATTTATGCCCCACCGCCAGGATCACTGCATCCATCTCCTTTAGGGATTCCCATGGCGTAAGACTGACCCCATAGGTTGACAGCGCCTCTTCGGCATCCGCCAAAGGATCATGAACCAGCGGAGTAATGCCGTAAGCCCACAGCTCTTCAATAATGCCGACTACGCCTGTGTTTCTCAGATCGGCACAGTCTTCCTTGAATGTAAGCCCCAGTATGGCCACCTTCGATTTTTTTATATTGCCGCGAATCCGTGTCATGAGTTTTACGGTTTTCTCAGCGATATATTTTCCCATGTTGTCGTTTATCCGACGGCCGGCAAGAATAACCTCCGGATGATAGCCCGAGGTTTCCGCCTTAAAGGTCAGATAATACGGATCCACTCCGATACAATGGCCGCCCACCAGACCGGGACGAAAGGGAAGAAAGTTCCATTTACTCGCTGCCGCCTGCAGCACATTCATGGTATCAATCCCCAATTTGTCAAATATCACCGCCAGCTCATTCATCAGGGCGATATTCAAATCCCGCTGGGTGTTTTCGATCACTTTAGCGGCCTCCGCCTCTTTGATGCAGGCAACGGGGTAAATACCCGCCGTAATGATGGAACCGTAAAGATCCGTTAACAGATTCAGGGTATCCTCATCGTCACCGGAGACGACTTTAACGATATTTTCCAGCGTATGGTTTTTATCGCCGGGGTTGATCCGCTCCGGCGAATAGCCAACATGAAAACCTTTTTTCCAGGTAAACCCGGACACCTGCTCGAGGATGGGAACACAAACATCTTCAGTGGTGCCCGGATAGACGGTGGACTCAAAAACCACCACGGCGCCCTTTCTCATGTAGCGACCGGCGGTTTCGGACGCCCCCTTGAGTGGACGGAGATCCGGCTGGCGGGCCTCATCAATTGGCGTAGGCACGGCAACAATAATCACATCCGCCTCATGAATCCGGGACGGATCGGCAGAATATTCCAACCGCTTCGCCGCCTTCATCTCATCGGCCGAAAGCTCACCGGCCGGATCGATAAACCGGGTGTAGCTCTCAATCAGTTTCTCTTTTAAATCATAGCCAATGGTCGGATACTGCCTGCCGAATGTTACAGCCACCGGCAGACCGACATAGCCCAGCCCGATGACCGCAATCTTTGTTACCCGTCTTTCCATGTTAGATGTAGCCTTTCTTTCCCAAAAACAGCAAAATTTCCTGGGCCGCTTCAACCGGGGCGATATCCGTTGTATCAAGCCTTATCTCCGGGTTTGCAGGTGTTTCATAGGGGTCATCCACACCGGTAAACCCTTTGATCAGGCCGGCCCGGGCCTTGGCATACATTCCCTTGCGATCCCGCTTTTCACATTCCTCAAGGGGGGTGGATACGTGGACCTCAATGAAGCCGCCGTATTCCTCAATCACCCGCCGGATTTCATCGCGGGTATACTGGTAGGGGGCAATCGGGGCACAAATAGCGATCCCCCGGTTTTTTGTGATTTCGCTGGCCACGAAACCAATCCGCAGCACGTTAATATCCCGGTGCTCTTTGCTGAAGGAAAGTTCACTGGAAAGATTGCGACGGACGATATCTCCGTCCAAAAGCGTCACCGGACGATCTCCGATTTCAAGAAATTTGGAATAGACAACCTTGGCGATGGTCGATTTGCCGGCGCCGGATAAGCCGGTTAAAAACACGGTAAATCCTTGGCGTCTTGGGGGTGGATAGGCCTTCTGCAATTCGTCGACAACCTCCGGGAACGTGGCCCATTCCGGTATCCGACGCCCCTCCCGGATTCGCTGCCGGATATCCGAAGCGGTGAGAGAAATTTTTTGTGTTTCTTCAGGCACCCGGTCAATGGATCGGTACTCATCCTCAAATGGAAGATAGACCATTTCTTCAAACGGCATGATTTCGACCCCGATTTCCTGGCTGAACTCCGCGGCAACGCGCCTTGCCCGGTCATGCTCATAGAAAGGGGTTCCGCTTCTGTCAGTGCCGGGACTGGCGTGATCATGGCCGACAATAAAATGGGTGCATCCGTAGTTTCTGGCTATAATTGTGTCCAAAACGGCGTCCCGTGGCCCGGAAAGCCTCATGGCATGGGGAAGCAGTGAGAGCACATGGGACTCCGGCGGATAGTGCCGGGCAACCGAACGGTAGCAACGCACCCGGGTATAGTGATCGAAATCACCCGCCCGGGTCATGCCCACCACCGGCAGGAGCAACAGGTTGGCCCGAGCCTGCCGCATGGCCTTCGTGGTCATCTCAAACATCGGTCGATGAAGTGGATGCCGGGTTTTGAAACCCACAACCCGCTGCCAACCAAGCTTGGCATAAATATTTCTGACTTCCGTCGGCGGCATCCTGAGCTGCTTGAAATCAAAATGAAGCGGAATGCTGACTACTTCGAGACGCCCTCCGATATAATAGTCGCCGGATTTGTTAATCAGATAGGCAACGCCGGGATGAACTGTATCCCGGGTTTCATAGACCCGGTCCGCTTCCTTTTCACGATCCACGGGCCATATATCTTCAATGTGCAGCACGGCCAGCATGAACCCTTCCGGATCCCGCAGGGCAACGGATTGGCCCGCTTCAAGGTTGGATGCAATGGATTCACTGACATCCAGACAGATGGGAATCGGCCACAACACCTCGTTTTGAAGGCGAATCCGGTCAAGTACCGCCTCATAGTCCGCCCGTACCATGAAGCCTTCCAACGGAGAAAATCCGCCGGTGGCCATAAGCTCAAGATCACAGAGCTGCCGGTCGTTTAAAATAATATCCGGCAGATCGTTGGCGATATCCTTGAGCAGTTCAGCCCGGTCCTCATCAGCCATCAGATTGACAAGAGGCCCACCGTGTGCTTCTAATAGGGTATCACTCATACCGCTATCTCATTACTCATCGCGTCCATTGGTAACAACAAACCATGGATTTTTTAAGTTTTCCTTGTTATACAGCAGCTCCTCGCCCGTATCATGGCGATAGACTCGGGCACCCGCCGCCCAGGCGATTACATGACCGGCCGCCGTATCCCATTCCATGGTGGGACCCAGGCGGGGATAGATATCCGCATTTCCTTCGGCCACCTGACAAAATTTTAAAGAACTGCCAGCGGTAATAAATTCCACATGGCCATGATCCCGCTTTTTTTCTTCCACAAAGGCCTCGACCTCCGGGGTCAGGTGGGACCGGCTGCCAACAATCGTGTAAGTCCTGGAGGTTTTGATTTTAATGGATACCGGGATGGCGTTCTCTATTATTCGCTCTGGGTCAATATTTTCTATGTTTTCAGGGTTAACGATATCCGCCCGATAGGCCCCTTTCTCATAAATCCCATAGTAGAGCCTGGAAAAAACCGGCACGTAAATAACCCCCATAACCGGCACATGGTTTTCCACCAGTGCAATATTGATGGTAAACTCGCCGTTTTTCTTGACAAACTCCTTGGTACCATCCAGGGGATCCACGATCCAGAGCTGCCGCCAGTGTTTGCGCTCATTAAACGGAACCTCTGCGCCTTCTTCACTTAAAACCGGAATATCGGTGGATTGCAGCGCCTTGCTGATAATGGCGTGCGATCGTGTATCCGCCAGGGTCAACGGCGTTTGATCCGGTTTCTCAGTAACTGAGAAATCCTGCTTGTAAACTTCCAATGCGGCGTTTCCGGACAAAATTGCAGCTTTAATGATGGTCGGTAGAAACTGTATCATATTCCCTCAAACGAGTAATAGGTTCATATAAAGTTAATTTT